>NZ_JBFRFB010000007.1:0-243657 GCF_052114605.1 Microvirga sp. 2YAF29 | reverse complement strand
GTCAGAACGATCGTCTCGATCAGCGAGCGGATCAGTTCCATTGCATCATCCTTGTGTTCAGTGTCTTCGAGCAAGTTCTCCAGTTCTTCGACTTTGCGGCGGTAAACCGCTGCCCGATTTGGATGCACCGAAATGTTGGGTATCGTCGAACCAGCGACCTTCTGAGCCAGAAGAGCGGCCTTCTCCGCCTCTAGTTCGGAGAGACACGCCTTCATCGACGGTTGGTAAAGACCATCCTCGATCGCGCGCATGATGCCGTCGATCTTACGCTGAACACTTCCGAGCTTTGCCTCCACCTCCGCGGCCTTGCCGCTTGCCTCCTTGGTCAGTCGGTTCACCTCCTCCTGGTAGGCACGGGTGAACTAGGCTAGCAATTCCGGCGTGAGCAGGTTCTGCTTCAAGGCCTTGAGGATGCGCGTCTCGATCTCCTCCCGGCTGATCGTGCGGTCGTTGATGCATAGGCCCTTAGAGCGGCGGCCCGCGCAGCCATAACGGTCTTTCGCCATGATCGTGTACCCGGCGCCGCAGCAACCGCAGGTCAGAAGGCCTGACAGGAGAAAGCGCCTGCGGTCAGCGCGGTTAAGCGCGTTGCCGCGCTCATCTCTAGTCATCTCAAACGCCGTCGCTTCCTGGCGACGCTTGACCTCGTGCCAGAGCGCGTCATCGATGATGCGCAGGTGCGGCACGGCCGTGCGTTCCCAACGTTCGGGCAGGTTCGGGCGCGCGACCCGCTTGCCGGTCCTCGGGTCCTTGACATAGGAGCAGCGGTTCCACACCAGCTGGCCGACATAGAGCTCATTGTTGAGGATACCGGTGCCGCACTCTTTCTGGCCGTGGATCGTGGTGTCCTGCCAAGCGCGACTCTCAGGGCCAGGCACATGATCTTCATTCAGCCGGCGGGCAATGGCCCGCGGGCTCACGCCATGGGCGAATAGTGTGAAGATACGCTCAACCACCGCGGCCTCCGCTGCCTTGATGACGCGTCCTCCTCTTTCTGCGTCCTCAGTGACGTCATAACCGAAGGCCTTGCCGGCGGCAGCGCGGCCCTGCAGCACCCGGCCCAACTTGCCCGCACTTGGTCTTCTCGCGCAGATCAGAGAGGAACAAATGATCCTGCCGACGGCAGTCCAATGGTGCTCACTCGGCGCGCGGCGGGCCTGATCCGGGTTCCCCATGCCGTTGCGATCAAAAGCGGCACAAGCAGCTCGATCTCGACACTAGGCGCTAACCATCATGACCCAGGGAGAGATCGTTGATGACGATGAGTTGCAGGCCGGCCACGAGCACGACGGCTCCCCGGGGCCAGAGAAGTCGAGGGGCTGAGTATGGCGACTTCAAGGTCGCCGGGACATGGTCTGGACCTCGTGCAACCGGCCGCGGCAGACGTGAGGGCACGGTGCTCACGACCTCCCTAGTTGCTGGATGGCGGGTTCCTAAGCTTCTCCATGGCCTGCTCGACCGAGAAGGAACCTGGTCGCTGGCGCGGCGGAAACTGCTGGAAGCTCGCTAGATGCTGGGCGACGATCGCCTGGGCAGGAACGATCACGAAGGCATGCTCGATGAACCACCTAACGTAATCGCCGGACTCATTCTGGGCCCGCTCGAAAGGATCGGAGCGCAGGTTGAACAGAATCGGCAGGCGCAGTTCGATCATCGGCTGCGCCCACACATCGAGACCATGCGCCTTCTGCTCCAGGAATGCGGCCTTCCATTGCTCGTAGCGGAGGCCAGCCAGGTTGCCGTCATCGGTCCAGTAGAAGAACTCGCGGCGCTTGCTAGGCCCCTTGCCACCGAGCAGGTCGCGCTGGTCATAACCGTCCAGGTGAACCTTGAAGGTCTTGCCGGCCGCATCGTAGCCTTGCAGCAGCTTGTTCTTGATATCCGGCTCGCCTGCGGCTGCCACCAGCGTCGTTGCCCAGTCCTCGGCAGAAACGATGTCGTTGATCTCGCTGCGCGGCGGCACCGTACCGGGCCATCGCACGATGGCCGGGACGCGATAGCCACCCTCCCAGTTGGTGTTCTTCTCACCGCGGAACGGCGTCGTGCCGCCGTCGGGCCATGAGAACACCTCGGCTCCATTGTCGGTGGTGTAGATCACGATCGTGTTGTCGGCGATGTTGAGGTCATCCAGCTTTTTCAGGACCCGGCCCACATGCCCATCATGCTCCGCCATGCCGTCCGGATAGATGCCGAGCCCCGTTCGCCCCTGCGATTCCTGCTTGAGACGTGTCCAGATATGCATGCGGCTGGGATTGAGCCAGACGAAAAATGGCTTTCGGTCCCGGTTCGCCCGGTCGATGAAGTCGAGTGAAGCATCCAGAAATTCCTCGTCGATCGTCTCCATGCGTTTCTTGGTGAGCGGGCCCGTGTCCTCGCAGGCCTGTTTGCCCCACGGGCCGAAGCGAGGATCACCGCCTGACGTGTCGTTCATGGTGGCGCGACACCGCAGGACACCGCGTGGGCCGAACTGCGCGCGGAATGCAGGGTCTTTCGGATAATCCGGATGCTCGGGCTCATCCTCGGCATTGAGGTGGTAGAGATTGCCGAAGAATTCGTCGAAGCCGTGCACGGTCGGCAGGAACTCATTGCGATCGCCGAGGTGGTTTTTGCCGAACTGTCCTGTCACATAGCCCTGCGGCTTGAGCAGTTCGGCAATGGTCGGATCCTTCTCCGACAATCCCTCCTTGGCCCCGGGTAAGCCCACTTTCAGGAGGCCGGTCCGCAATGGACTCTGACCGGTGATGAACGCTGCGCGCCCGGCCGTACAGGATTGCTGGCCATAGTAATCGGTGAAGATCGCACCTTCGCTCGCGATGCGGTCGATATTGGGCGTGCGGTAGCCCATCATGCCCCGGTTATAGGCGCTGATGTTCCAGTAGCCGATGTCATCGCCCATGATGACGAGGATGTTGGGCTTCGGCTGTTGCGCGATTGCAGTTGTGGCCATCACGGACGCGACCGACACCAGCAAACCAAGTCCTAGCTTCCTCATCGTGCTCATCCTCGACCACCCTCGTTGGGCTTCCCGAAACCAGCATCCGCGAAAAGCCCTTTGATCACTCACACGGTGAATACGGATAGTAGCCGCACTGATCCGGTACGACATATGAGTTGTAGGCCGCTCCGTACGTGGAGTCGCGCGCACCTGCGTACCACGCGCCACGATAGACAGGAGCATGCCAGTAGGTGCCACGAACGCCTGCAACATCGCCACCGCGGTCAAATCCTCCAGCGACACCACCATGGAAGCCGCCAAAGCCGCCACCGAATCCGCCGAAATGATCGATGAACAAAGCTGCGGGACCGCTTGCTCCGTTGAGATTGCCTTCCAGGATCGCAACGTCGAAGGTGAGGTTGCCGCCCTCGAGCTTCGGCGATTTCAGCGTCACCACGGCATCGCTCACCTTCGAGCCGTCTCCGCCCAAGACGGACACGGTGGCGTTCGGCGGATCCTTGGCGAAGTTGTCCTTGCCTTCGTCCCATTGCATGATGAATTGCTCGGTGACTACGTGGCCTGCCGCGCGCACGGGCCGATCGGCGAACACGATCGAGCTCGGTGACACGCCGGTCAAAGTGAGCTTGTTCCCCTCCAATTTCGCCCCGGCCGAGTTGATGACGGCAAGCGATGGGACCGGGCCTGTGGGCGTGACTCGACCAATGGCCTTCCGAGGAATATGCGGCGTACCGCCAGTGTCCTGCGCGAGCACTCCGCCTCCGGTCACGCAGAGGCTACCAGTTACCAGGATGAAGCATGCGAATTGCTTTCTGAACATGGCGGAAGCTCCTTTGTTCCTTCAGCGGGCCTCGGTTGGGAAGATGACTTTCCAGTCGCGTTTCATGTCGATAACGGTCCACCGGTTCGGCACTGCTGCATCGAGCGCCTTGTCGAGCCGGCCGACCTTGGAATCACGATCATAGGCATATTCGCGCTCCGCATCGGTGTGATGAACGAGAGTGCCGAGGCGGCGCCCACCGGTCGTCTCCATCGTCCATTGCAGCATCTCGAGATCACCGTCGGAATTGCCGAAAGCAGCAATGGGACGCAGGCCGATATGTTGGTTGATGCCGACCGGCTTGCCTGGGCCGTCATCCACGAAGCTGACTTTTGGGAGCCGAAATAGCGTCGGCTTGCCGTCGCGGCGCTCGAAGGTCGTGACGATGCTGGAGCCCACGATCCGCTCGGACGGAATGCCATACCGCTCCGGCGCGAAAGCCCGCATGAATTCGATGCCGCCACCCGAGACGATGAACGTCTTGAAGCCATTCGCGCGCATGTAAGCCAGCACTTCGAGCATGGGCTGATAAACAAGATCTTCATAGCGGCGGTCGAAGCGCGGATGCTTGGCGGTCGCGAGCCAATCCTTCGCAATCTGCTTGAATTCGGTCGGCGTCATACCCGCATGGGTCGCAGCAACGATTTCGACGGCTCCGTGCTCACCGGCAGCAGCAACTGCCGCCATGTCGCCTTCGAGAACGGCCTTGAAGGGCTGCGTGTTCTTCCATTCCGGATGCTGCGGCGCCAGTGCCTTGACCCTGTCAATCGCGAACGCAAACTGGGTATAGACTGGCTGTTCAACCCACAGCGTACCATCATTGTCGAACGTAGCGATCCGTTCGGCCTCAGGGACGAATTCAGGCGATCCCTCCCGGGTCACGTCCGTCACGAAGGCGATGATCGCCTGCTTCACGCTGCCCTCGTTCCACGATGGCAGGGGATCGGTCTGTGCAGCGGCGAGCGAGATCCAGAGCGAGAAGAAGGCTAGAGACCATAAACCGGCAAAGCGAAACTTCAGGGATCCTAGCTTGGTCATGTCATTCTCCATGCCACGTCGGTCATGCACCGAGGATCTCTATAGAGAGAGAGGCACCTTCGATCATCAGCGCCTCTGGTAATTATCCGTGTAGACGCTCCCTGGACGCCGAGGTCCTGCGACCCCGGAGTCTCTGGTCGGAGCCCATGGCTACCTGACGGTCACCCTGTAGCTGAACACGGATGTGCCAGGCTTCTCGTCGATGCTCTGCCCTTTTGCCGTGATCGCGAAGGCATCGGGGCCGCTGTAGCCCGGAGCGGGCGTGTAGGTCCAGGTGTCGTTGTCGACCATGTTCAGGGTGCCGTGCTGCGGCCGCTGGCTGATCTCGGAACTGGTGAGCGTGCCTCGAGGGGTGATGTCGGACATGCATCCCTGCCCCGCCTGGACGTCGAAGGCAGCGTTCATGTTCGCGCCCATGATAGACTGATTGCCCTCGACGACGCACATGCTCTGGGCAAGCGCCGGGCCGGCAGACAGAAGCGCCAGCGGGAGCACTACAATTGAAACCGACTTCTTCATGACAGTCTCCTCTCGATGATCCTCTGTGTGATCGATGTCGGCCCCATGTGAGGGGTCTTCTTGTTGGCTCGCGATCGGCGGACACTTGGTCTGAGCGGTGCCCGCTGATCTCAGGCTGTTTGGCACGTGTTCTTGCTTCGGTTCGGGTCACTGGCCCGGGGTCGATTGCGGCTTCTTGAGCTGCTCCATCACCTGTTCGAGGTTGTAGCTCGCCGGATCCTGCATCGGCGGGAACTTCCGGTAGGTTTCGAGTTCCCTCAGCCAGAGCGCTTGGCCGATCGGCAGCATGTTCCAGTCGTAGAGGTAGGCCGAGACTGGTCCTGCGAGTGCGCCGCCCATGCCCAAGAGAGTCTTCGACTGCTCCCCGATCGATGTCTCGAAGGGATCGCGCTTGATGTTGACGACCTGGCTCCAGTGGTAGGGAACGACGCCGGTGAGGAACCCAGCCGGCGCGTCGGACACCATCGCGAAGTAGATCTTCCAGTTCTTGTAGCGCACTGCGGACGGGTCCTTGCCCGAGTAATAGAAGAAGGTATCGCGCGCCGACTTTGCCGATTTGCCTTCCAGATATTCGCGCTGGTTGACGCCGTCGAGCGTTGTCTTGACGATCCCGGGATACTCGCCCCTTTCGATCTGCGCCTTCAATTCGTTGCCTTTCGGGCCGCCGGCGATGTCGACAAGCGTGGGCAGCCAGTCCAGGGACGCGAAGATGTCGTTCTTGACTGTTCCCGGCTGGATGTGGCCGGGCCAGCGCACGACCAGCGGGGCGCGCATGCCACCCTCCCAGGTCGACAGCTTGCCGCCCTTGAAGGGGGTGGTGCCGCCGTCAGGGTAGGAGATCGTCTCGGCGCCGTTGTCGGTGGTGAACGCGATGATCGTGTTGTCGAGTTCGCCCATCTCCTCAAGCTTCTTCAACACGTAGCCGATATTGTCGTCCATCTGCTTCATGCCGGCTTCGTTGACGCCCCAGTCCTTGCCGCCGGGCTCGCCCACCATCCCCATGTACTTGTCGTTTAGCACGGTCGTGACGTGCATGCGCGCGGGGTTGTACCAGGCGAAGAACGGCTTCTGGGTCTTCTCCGGATCGTTGCGGTCAAGGAAGTCGATGACCTTGGCCGAGATCTCCTCGTCCACATTCTTCGAGCGCTCAAGCGTCAGCGGCCCTTCGTCCTTGCAGGTCTGGTTCGCCGCAGTTCCGTCGGACGACCTACACGAGAGCACCGGCCGCGGTGGCGTCAGGCACACGGTGGTCGCCGGATCGACTGCCGCAGGATCCTGGGACAGCCCGGGGATCGGCGTGTTCCGGCAGGGCGGCGCGACCGCCTGCTCGGTCGGCGTCCTGTTGATGTCGGGGAAGCTCACGCCCTGCATGGCGTCGAGGTGGTAGAGATAGCCCCAGAATTCCTGGAAGCCATGCGCCGTCGGGAGCGCATCGGTGTGGTCGCCGAGGTGGTTCTTGCCAAACTCGCCGGTGTTGTAGCCGAGGTCGTGCAGGAACTTGGCGATGGCAGGCGTGCCAGGCCGCAGGTAGGACGGGCTGCCGGGCAGTTGTGGCGGGATCATGCCGGTCCTGAGCGGATGCATGCCGGTGAAGAACGCATTACGGCCCGCCGTGCAGCTCTGCTCGGCATAGTAGGTCGTGAACATGGCGCCTTCACGGCCGATGCGGTCGATGTTCGGCGTTTCGCCGACCATCAGGCCGCGGTGGTAGATGCTCGGCTGCATCCAGCCGATGTCATCGCCCATGATGAACAGGATGTTGGGCTTCCGCTGCGGAGCCTGCGCTGAGGCCGGACCCGCTATCGCCGCTGCGATCAGAGCCGTCGCTCCAATCATCGCGGCCTTGGTCTTCATCCGACAGACGCTGCGCTTTTCGTCAGACGCTTGTGAGGACGCACGAGCACTGTTCATGGGTTGCTCCTCTCTCTGATGATGCACCGGAAGCCGACATGGCTCATGGAACTGTCGATCGGCTGCGGGTGACGCGCTGCCGGGCGGTAGCGGCGACAGTAACTTGGGGCACACAGATGCGAGCCCCCTTTGACAACCTTGCGGGGAATCCGCGTCTCTGGATGACAGGGATCGTAACTCTGATCTGCATGTCCGCCACGCGGGTTCTCGGGAATGCAGCAGGGTTTGGCGGCATCGGCCGGATGCCTCGCATCGTACCAGTCGCTGGTCCACTCCCAGACATTGCCAATCATGTCGTAGAGGCCATAGCCATTGGGTGGAAAAACAGTAACCGGCGATGTGCGCTCATAACCGTCGAGATGGGTGTTCTGGAATGGAAAGACACCCTGCCAGGTGTTGGCCATCTGTCGCCCACCGGGCATGAATTCATCGCCCCAGGCGAACTCCGCCTGATCCAAGCCACCGCGGGCCGCGAACTCCCACTCCGCTTCGGTCGGCAGTTCCTTGCCGGCCCAGGCTGCATAAGCCTCGGCGTCCGAATAGGCCACATGCACCACCGGATGGTCCTCAAGCCCCTTGATCGAGGATCCGGGTCCATAGGGGCGGCGCCAGTTGGCGTCGAAGATGTAGGTCCACCATTGTCCCCAATCCCGCAGGTCCACCGGATAATCCGGTGGACTGAACACGAGTGAGCCGGGCTTGAGCATATGCGGCAGAGCCTTTGGATAGTCCTTTGGGTCCGGCTGCTGCTCGGCGAAGGTGATGTAGCCCGTCGCGCGGACGAACTCGCGGAACTGCCGGTTCGTGACCGGTGTCGGATCAATCCAAAATCCATCGACCGTGACACGGTGGACCGGAGCTTCTTCCGGATAGTGCCTGTCCGATCCCATCCGGAACATGCCACCCGGCACCCGGATCATGACAGCATCGGGCTGGCCCATTGGCCTGCGGTCGCGGAGATGCCGGAGTGTGATCTGCGACATGTACTTTGTTCCCCCCTGGCAAGCCAGAAGTGTCATCCTGAACGCCGACACAGGTCTATTGGGGTCCTCCCTCAAATTGACGGAGGCATACCCTGAATTTGCCTACGAGAAGCTGTCGGTCCGGATCGACAGCACGCGGGTCAGGGTCTAACCTATGTTATTGGACCGCGGCTTGCGTCGCGACCGCCGGTCCCGTTGCGTTGTCCTTGCGGCTGAAGAGCGCCAGCATGGCCGATGGCACATCCCCGATCCTTGCGCGAACTCCTCAGGGCCTAGTGCCTCGAATCCGGGGCCGGCTCGCCTTGACCTTCGCGGCCGTCATCTTGGTCACGTTCGTCGTTGCCTCCGTGCTGTTGCTCTCGAGGGCACAGGGCGAACGCGAGACCATTCGCGAGCGGGTTCTCGGCATGGCGACCACCCTGTCCTTTGGCTTCGATCAGGAGGTGGCGGCCGGCAATGCGCTGCTGAGGGGCTTGTCGTCATCGCCCGCCCTGAAGTCTGGGGATGCGAAGGGTTTCTACGACCAGCTCAAGGCGACGCCGATCCCCGACGGGTCATGGCTGATCCTTCAGGACTTGGAGGGGCAGGTCGCCAACACTCTCAAATCCTACGGGACACCCCTTCCTCGGCATCGGGACTTCCCGACTTACCCGGAAGCCGTCAATCGGATTCGCGAGCGCGGCTGGGCGGTGTCAGGCCGAATGGGGAGCCTCGTAAAGCCGGGAACGACGGTCATTGCGCTCAGCCTGCGGATCACCCACGACGCCGGCACAATGTACGGCTTTATCAGCACCATACTGTCTCAGGATCATCTCGGCACCATTTTGAGAGGACAGAACGTTGCCGAAGGGTGGATGCTGGGACTCTATGACCGGAAGCTCCAACCGATCGTGACCGTGCGGGGCGCCGAGACATCGTCGCGGATACCCGCGCCGGATGCCCTTGCGGCCAGTCTCGCCGCCGGCAGTGGAACCGAGCACATGGCGGGCCTGATCGAGGACATCGACGAGCGCGGCGTTCCCGTCCTGGTCGCGTACCGCAGTTCCGGGGCGACAAACTGGACGACGCTAGTAGCGGTTCCGCTTTCCGACGTGAATGCCCCTGTCATGGGCGTTTGGAGGCAGATGGCCGGGATGGCGGTCTTCCTCCTTGTGGCAGGTAGTTTCGCCACCTGGCTCACGTCCCGCCAGTTGGAGCGGCCGCTTCGAGCCCTGTCCGATCAGGTAATCGGGGCGAAGCGGCAGGTGAGCGAATTATCCGGCCAGTTGCTCGCGCTCCAGGAGGACGAGCGGCAGCGGATCGCCCGCGAGCTGCACGACTCGACGGCGCAGCATCTCGTGGCGGCAAATCTCGGTCTCGCTAGCCTGGAAAGGGCGGTCTCGCAGATCCCGGCTGCCCGCAAGGTCCTGGCGGAGGTAGAGAGCCTTCAGACGAAGGCGCTGCGGGAGCTGCGCATTTTCACCTATTTGCTGCACCCGCCCAATCTAGCGAGCGACGGCCTCCAAGCGACTTTGCGGGACTTCGCCGAAGGCTTTGCCAGTCGTACGGGTCTCGCCGCTCACATCCGGGTTCCCGAAGAGGTTGACGACCTGCCACCAGAGCTTCAGCGGACTGTGCTGCGCGTGGTGCAGGAGGCTCTCACCAACGTGCATCGGCACGCAGACGCTTCACGCGTGTCGGTCGATGCCCGGATCAGATCCGGACGCTTGATCGCCCGCATCCGCGACAACGGACATGGCATGGTGGGCCGGGATTGGCCCGACGGTCCGATCAGACTTGGGGTCGGGATTGCCGGCATGCGGGCCCGCCTGGAACAATTCGGCGGCGACCTGAAAATAAAGACTGGCCTGGGCGGCACGTCGGTTGTGGCAATCGTTCCCGTAACAATGGCGGGACGAGCACTGACCCAGGCCCGCCGCATGTTGGATTCGTGGCTGTCGAGGCAGCCCAAGGTCGAGGATGACGCCCCAACCTGAAGATTCAGGGTCTGCCTCCGGCCACTTCGGGGTTTCGGCAAGGTGAGGCAATCCGCTCAAAGGTATATTCTGTACTGGGTTCACGCGAGCCCGAACGGCCCTAACTGCCACCGAGGGATGGTCCATGACGACGCGCATATTGATCGCCGACGATCATGACGTGGTCCGCTCCGGGGTCCGGACCATCCTGGAGGGGCACGAAGGCTGGGATGTGATTGGCGAGGCCCGAGACGGCAAGGAGGCCATCGACCGGGCGCAGGAGATGCGCCCCGACATCGTCATTCTCGATTATGGGCTGCCGCTGGTGAACGGCGTCGAGGCCACCCGCCAGATCCGTCATCGCGTTCCCGGTGTCGAGGTCCTGATTTTCACCATGCACGACACCGATACATTGGTCCGCGATGTCCTGGAGGCGGGCGCGCGTGGCTTCCTCCTCAAGTCCGACGCGAAGCAGTTCCTGGTCTCGGCGGTGGAGAGTCTGGCGGCCCACAAGCCGTTCTTCACGGGGAAAGTCTCGGAGACCCTGCTCGAAACCTACCTGTCGAAAGGAGTGGCGAACGCGTCGACACTGACCTCCCGCGAGAAGGCCGTTGTGCAATTGATCGCCGAGGGCAAGACCAATAAGCAGATCGCAAACATCCTCAATGTCAGCACCAAAACCGTCGAAACCCACCGAGCGTTGGCCCTGCGCAAGCTCAACCTCGACTCGACCGCAGCCCTGATCCGCTATGCGATCAAGAACAAGCTGGTGGAAGGCTAATCATGTCTTGCGATCGTGCTGACTTGAGCATCCGAAAGGGCAGCTCTTGGCGCGTGGACCATGTTCGGGCTCAACCCTGATCAGCCGACCCACGTGATGCAGCATGGGTGGCTTCGCAGCGCATCATTCTCATTGCATGGATCGACATCTGCCCAGTGTTGCTTCGAGGGCATGGTGACCGCGACCGACTCCGCAGGGTCCGAGATCATCGCACCTCCGGCACGGGACCGGGGGGCGCCGTCCGCGTGCGGAACAACAGTAATTTGAATCGGCGCCTTGTCTGCGCCAGGGATATCCGGGACTGGCGAGCGGATGGCTCACCCGGTCAAGCATGCCTGGTGGAATCGCGCGTCATTGGGCCGCGACCACAAGGCTTGCCAAGGTCACCTGTCCGTCGGACGTGTAGTGATTGACGCGCTCCGTGGCGAGACATTGGCCGGCTTGATACACCCTCACGTCGGTAATGGACCCGATGTTCTCCAACTCGGCGATGATGAAGTCGCGCTCGATATTCGTGTTCGAGTCCGTGGCGTGGGTGATCTGAAAGGTGAGGCGGGTCAAGGACAAACCCGTATCCCTCGTGCCCGCTCCTACCCAGAGTACCCGTTCGTCCTCAGGTGGACGATCGGTATTGAGCCAGAAGCTTGCCGATCCCCCTGCCCATGTGCTCTCGGCCCGCACGATGCTCAAGGACCAGAACCGGATGTGATGGCGCTTGCGGGGGCTGCCTCCGATCGCCTTCTGAAACCCAACGTCCTGGCCGCGGCCAAACAGATAGAGGGTGCTGAACGGGGCCGTGGGATAGGGCGAGTTGAATACAAAGGCCCGGATCATGCTCCAGGAACTGGCCAAGCCCAGTCGGTCGGCCTCCGACCAGCCAAGAGCCGCGAAGGCCGCGCGAAGCTGCGGGAGCGTTCCCACGAGCGCTACGTTGACGGGATCACCCGGCAGTCCGTCGCCCGTTGTCGTGAAGCTGGGCACCCGCTTCCGATGGAGGAGCTTGAGGCCCATGCGAATGATCCATGGCAGAATGAGATAGGCGCCGGTCGCGTAAGTGAGGCCCACGGCTAGGATCCAGGGCAGCCGCCGATCCGCAGTATCGAAGACCACGAAGACGATCAGCCAGACAGAGAAGATCCCCAGCCCAAGGATGACGAGGCGTTGCACGAGGCGGTTCAGCAATCGCATGATCCCAGCTCCGTCATGATCGACGCGGCAGTGATCAACAGTCTGTGCAGATGCCCTTCTTGACCTCCTGATCAATGCGCTTGGCTCTTTGATCCATCTGTTGGATCGCTTTGGCATCATCGGCCGAGAATTCCTTGGCCGGCGGCGGCAAGGTATTGCTGTCGAGCATCCGATCAATCGCTGCATCGGACGGGATCTGGATCTCGCCGGAAGGCGTGAACGGTCGATTGCTATCCTGCGCCAGAGCTGGAGCTGTGGCGATCAACGCACCAAGGGTGACGAGGCAAAGATGACGGCGCATCGAGATGACTCCCGAATGAGGATGCCAGCCCCGCCCCCCAGGCAGGATATACCTCCCGGCCGCCGGAATCACCTGGGCAAAACCCTGAAACTTCCAGGGGGCAGACCCTGAAACGTCAGGAAAGGGTCCTGCCCTCAGCCTGGACAGGCATGAGCTCTCCAGCGAGACCCGCAAGGAGAGCTTGTTGTCGTTCGGACACGTGATGTCCCGTCGAGCACAGCCGAGGATGCGTGTCAGGTCGCCATGCATATCGGACTCAGATCTTCTGAATACCTGCCTATGGCAACCGCCCTCGCAGCCATCCAAATGTTCTGAATCGAGCAGGGACCGAGCGGGGGCGTTGCTTTGGTGTTGTCTCAAACTGCTAATACAATGTCCCCAGCCATCAAGCGGAGGCTCGATCCATTCCGTAGTTTAATGGCTGCTGGAACCAGCAGGAGACCAGGATGCGAAATGAAATGATCGGGCCTTGTTAGTCGTCGGCGCGCCCAGGGCTTATGCCTGGCAGCCGCTTTAACAGAGTCTCACACCCGATCAGAAGACCCGTCTGCGTCTCGTAACAATACGCGCCATCGAAGGGCTCCGAGCCGGAGTGGAGAATCGCCAAATGAACGACGAGGACGATGTCGATCTTTGGGGCCTCCCTCACGAGGCTGGTCCAGAACAGCTTGCGCCTGATGGTGGGCGCAGGGATCACAAGGATGGAGGATGGTCATGCTGCTCATGAAACCCCTGTACCATGCCGGATTGGCGCTGGCCGCGTTCACTGCACTCTTCATGGTTGCTCCGGAGCGCGCGAACGCAGTCATCTACTGCAAGACGGTTGGCGTGCCGAAAGGCTGCGTCGCGAGACCCGTCGCGCCTGTGGCCCGCCGAGCGGTAGTGACGCCCGGCGTGGGTGCTCCAGGCGTCGGCGTCCGCCCTGGCACTCCGATGAATCGCGGCGGTCCGGTCAATCGTTTCGGTCGGCGCTGAAATATGCGTTGCGGGAACGTGCTCGGGTCCCCGCGGATCGAGACTTCATGCGAACGATCATGCCACGCTTGCTGATGCGCAGGTTGCAGGCTTAGCCGATCACATCGTGATTTCGTTCGCCAGTGGCCGACCCGCTGCGAAATCGGAGACGCTTTCAAGCGTCGTCTCCAGGATCGTCCCCAAAGCCTCGCGCGTGAAAAACGCTTGATGGCCTGTAACGATCACGTTCGGAAACGAGACCAAGCGCTGGATTACGTCGTCAGGGATCACCGTGCTCGATAGGTCCTTGAAGAAAAGACCGGCCTCTTGCTCGTAAACGTCGATGGCCATCCCGCCGAGCTGGCCCGACTTGAGTGCTTCGATCGCCGCCTCAGTATCGACGAGCCCGCCGCGGCTCGTGTTGATCAACAGGGCGCCTCTCTTCATCCGGCCGAGCGCGCGGGCGCCGACGATGTGGTAGGTTTCAGGCGTCAGCGGACAATGCAGCGAAATGACGTCCGCCTCCTCGATTCCGTCGGCATCGACGTAACGTCCGCCGAGATGTTCGAATTCGGGCGAGCGATGCATGTCGAACCCGATCACTGTACAACCAAACCCGGCCATGATGCGGGCAAAGATAGTCCCGATTTTCCCGGTGCCGATGACAGCGACGGTACGACCGACGAGATCGAAGCCCATGAGGCCATCGAGCTCGAAATTGCCTTCACGCGTGCGATTATAAGCCCGGTGGATCTTGCGATTGAGCACAAGGATCAGCCCGACGGCAAACTCGGCGACGGAATTCGGAGAGTAATTGGCGACCCGCACAACTGCGACACCAAGCTCCTTGGCCGCTTTCAAGTCGATGTGATTGAAACCTGTTGAGCGGGTCGCGACCAGCTTCGTGCCGTTAGCGGCGAGTTGCTTGAGAACGTTGCCATCAAGTGTATCGTTGACGAACACGCTGACAGCCGGAAATCCCGCTGCAAGGGATGCCGTGCTGGGTCCGAGGGGGGCATCGAAGTAAACGATGTCGTGTTTGTGACTTGCATTCAGTTCATCGAGCAGCGTGCGTTCGTAGTTTTTCGCGCTGAATATTGCCATCCGCATTTGCACATCCCCATTCTAGGTGTCGCTGGCCGAACAGCCGCGGTTCGAAGGACATCTGAAGCGCTGTCTGGCCCCGCGCAGGCCAATCTCCACGCTGCTCGCTTTGGCATTGAACTCCACCCCGAGCAGCGCGACCGCGCAAATCGAGGAGGCCGCCGCTATCATCCCTGTCACTCCGCATCAGGACTGCGCGGAGCAAACTGACATGTATGGAATACAATGCGCTTGGCTTGAGGGACTTGCTTGACCGTTTGGGACAAGTGCTCGGCATTTGATAGCCATCGGTTTTCCAGTTTGCACTAGGGCAATGCAGACGTATGGCGAGACCGCTTTCCTCCCTAGGAGATTGTAATCCTTCTGTGCCGGCTCTCCGCAGAGGCGTGGCGCAAACTGTCAATCGATTGTCCCTTTCGATCAAGCGCATCTTCGGTCGCCATCTAAGATGATGCAAAAGCGGAGAAAGTATTCTTTCGCAAAGGATGAGGCCGGAGCTGCTCCAAAACGCGGAACGCGTCTCCGTACCTCGAAAGAGAGGACGCGCTCATGACCTATCCGACGAAGGACGACGAACAGTTTCCGGAAACATCGGAAGCGACCGACATTCCCACAAGCATTGACCGTCGGGCGTTTTTGATGCGCAACGCTGCTATCGGTGCGGCGGCCGTGATGACCGGCACGACCTGGACTCCCGAGGCCCGCGCGCAGCAGGCGGAAACAGAAGCTGCTGTGCAACAGGCTAAAAGAGCAGCAGCAGGAGGCGATGCGGATCTCAAGATGAGTTCTGCCCTTTCCCCGGATCTCGACGTCGTCAAATCGTCGAAGGGGTCGGTCATGACGGTTGCGGACGAGTTCTACAAGGTAGGCCCCGGCCCCTCGAGCTCGCACACCATCGGGCCGATGCGCATTACCTACGACTTCTATCAGCGCTGTGAGAAGCTGCCTGCGGACCAGTTGGCCCAAGCCACCGGCCTCAAGGTCCATCTCTTCGGCAGCCTGAGCGCCACCGGCAAGGGCCACGGCACCGAGCGTGCGTCCTTGGCCGGTCTGGTCGGCAAAGAGCCGGCGACCGTCGACCCGCGCTTTCTCGACGAGATGATCGCCAAGCCGGAGCAGACCTATCCGGTGAAACTCGGAAGCAAGACGTTCAACCTATCCTTGGCAGACATCGTCTATGACGCGCCAAAGGGCGACTTCCCGCACCCTAACACCATGACCTGCCAGCTCTTGGCAGGCGACAAGGTTCTTTATGAGCAGGAGTATTATTCGGTCGGCGGTGGCTTCATCGAATGGAAGGGCTACGAGCCGCCTAAGAAGGGCCAGCCGAAATATCCCTATGCGACGATGAAGGAGCTGCGGCAGCATGCCGAGACCAACAATCTCTCGGTCGCCGATGTGGTGATGGCGAATGAAATCGCCGTGTCCGGCAAGAGCGAGGAGCAGATCAACGCCTTCCTGGACAAGATCGCCAACGCGATGATCGCCACGGTGAAGACCGGCCTGTCCTACAAGGACGATGTCCTGCCTGGACCGATCAAGCTCCACTCCAAGGCCGCGACCGTCTACGAACGCGCCCAGGACGACAAGTACGAAAGCGACCGGGCGATCGGGCTCGTGTCCGCCTTTGCCCTGGCCGCCTCCGAGGAGAATGCCCGCGGCCACTTGGTCATCACCGCGCCAACCGGTGGCTCGGCGGGCGTCATGCCGGCTGTCGTCTACGCCCTGACCCAGAGCCCCCGTGCGGTGCCGATGGACAAGATTCGCAAGGGACTTCTGGCCGGTTTGGCCGTCGGCTACCTGTGCAAGCACAACGCGACCCTTTCGGCGGCGGAAGGCGGATGCCAGGCTGAGATCGGGGTTGCCTCCGCGATGGCCGCAGCGCTGATCACGGAGATCCTGAACCAGCCGCCGCAGGTGATCGAGAACGCAGCCGAGTCCGCTCTCGAGCATCACCTCGGCATGACCTGCGATCCGGTCGCGGGCTATGTGCAGGTTCCCTGTATCGAGCGCTGCGCCTTCGGGGCTGTGAAGGCCTGGGTGGCGGCCATGATCGCCACTAACGAGATTGCCAGCCGGCACCGGGTCGATCTCGACACCACGATCAAGACGCTGTCCGACACCGCGAAGGACATGAATTCGAAATACAAGGAAACGAGCGAGGCAGGCCTTGCCCAGAACCTGGTGCTCTGCTGAGCGGCTGAGGACAGGTCGAGCTCGTGCCCATAAGCGTCGTGAGAGGAAACCGCCATGCCGGATGAAGCCGCCATCGTTCAGGGATCCGTAAAGAGGCCGAAGCAACAGCCAGGAAAGCCAGAAGCCGCACCTCATCGGTCCGGCACGCCCGAGGTTGCAGATTCGGTGAACGAGTGGGCGAGTTTCACGCCCGGCGCATGGGAAAACACTGTCGATGTCCGCGATTTCATCCAACGAAACGTCACGCCGTACGACGGAGACGAAGGCTTTCTGACCGGGCCGAGCGAGCGGACAAAGGCCGTCTGGGCGCAACTCCAGCCCTATTTCAAGGAGGAAATCCGCAAGGGTGTGTTGGATGCCGATGCCAGAACGCCCTCCTCGATGACCTCGCATGCGCCCGGCTACATCGACCGCGACAACGAGGTGATCGTCGGGTTGCAGACCGATGCCCCATTCCGTCGCGCCATCATGCCGTATGGCGGCTTGCGCATGGTAGAGGCGGGGCTCAAGGCAGCGGGGCTCGAGCCGGATCCCATCGTGCACGAGATCTTCACCAAGTACCGCAAGACCCACAATGAAGGCGTCTTCGATGCCTATACCCCGGAGATCATGGCTTGCCGCCGCAGCCACATCATCACGGGCTTGCCCGATGCGTATGGTCGCGGCCGGATCATCGGCGATTATCGCCGGGTCGCCCTGTACGGCACGGACAAATTGCTGGTGGCCAAGCGTGCCGAGCGGGCGCTGCTCGATGCGAAGTGGCCCACCGACGAGGTCATCCGCGACCGGGAAGAATTGGCCGAGCAGATGCGGGCTCTCACCGATCTGGCGGAGATGGCCAAGAACTACGGGTTCGACATCACGCGTCCGGCGGCGGATGCGCGTGAAGCCGTGCAATGGACGTATTTCGGCTATCTCGGAGCGATCAAGGAAGCAAACGGCGCGGCCATGTCCATCGGGCGCATTTCGTCCTTCCTCGACATCTACATCGAGCGCGACCTGAAGAGCGGTGCTCTGGATGAGGCGGGCGCCCAGGAACTCATCGACCAGCTCGTCCAGAAGCTGCGCATTGTCCGGTTCCTGCGCACGCCCGACTACGATGCCTTGTTTTCCGGCGATCCCTATTGGGCCACCGAATGCGTCGGCGGGATGGGCCTCAATGGCCGTCCCTTAGTCACGCGGACGAGCTTCCGCATGCTGCATACCCTGACAAATCTGGGACCGGCGCCGGAGCCCAACATGACCGTGCTCTGGTCGAAGCAGTTGCCCGATGGCTTCAAGCGCTACTGCATCAAGGTTTCGGCCGAGACGTCATCGATCCAATACGAGAATGATGATCTGATGAGGCCGTACTGGGGCGACGATTACGGTATTGCATGTTGCGTCTCGGCGATGCGGATCGGCAGTCAGATGCAGTTCTTCGGAGCTCGCGTCAATCTCGCCAAGTGCCTGCTTTACGCCATCAATGGCGGACGCGACGAAGTGAGCGGCGAGCAGATTGGACCCGTAGCGCCGCCGGTGTCGGGCGACGTTCTCGACTATGACGACGTCACAGCGAAGTTCGACCTGATGATGGAATGGCTGGCGCAGACCTATGTCCATGCCATGAACTGCATCCATTACATGCACGACAAATACTATTACGAACGCCTGGAAATGGCGCTGCATGACCAGCAGATCCTGCGCACGATGGCTTTCGGCATCGCCGGACTCTCGGTGATCGCCGACAGCCTGTCGGCGATCAAGCATGCGAAGGTGAGTCCTGTCCGGCGCGACGATGGCTTGATCGTCGATTACGAAATCGCCGGCGATTACCCCAAATACGGCAACAATGATGACCGCGTCGACACTATTGCGGCTGATCTTGTCTCCACTTTCATGAGCAAGATCCGAAAGCATCCGACCTACCGGAACGCCGTTCACACGCAATCGGTGCTCACCATCACGAGCAATGTCGTCTACGGCAAGCATACGGGCAACACGCCGGATGGCCGCAAGGCGGGCGAACCCTTTGCTCCCGGTGCAAACCCGATGCACGGCCGCGATAGCCATGGCTGGCTCGCTTCGTGCCTGTCGGTGGCGAAACTGCCCTATGCGGATGCGCAGGACGGCATCAGCTACACCGTGTCGATCACGCCGAGCCTCAATCGCTTGGAGCAGGGTGAGAAGATCACGCAGGCCGTGAAGGTTCTCGACACCTATTGCGGCCAGGGCGGGTTTCACATGAACCTCAATGTCCTCAACCGCGATACCCTGCTCGACGCGATGGCGCATCCGGACAAATACCCGCAACTGACGATCCGGGTTTCGGGCTATGCGGTCAATTTCGTCCGTTTGACGCGAGAACAGCAGATGGACGTGATCAGCCGGACGTTCCACGGTGAGTGAGGTCTGACGTCATGGCCGACGAGCCCTGGGCCCACAGCCGGTACGATTTACAGCAGGCGCGATCTCCGGACGCGCCTGAGACGGCAGCCTTCAAAGACCCTCGGGGCGACTTCGGATGGATTCACTCGTACGAGACGGGTTCAACTGTCGACGGGCCTGGTATTCGTGTGACCATCTTCATGAGCGGATGCCTGCTGCGGTGCCTCTATTGCCACAACCCGGATACATGGCACCTCAAGGACGGCACCCGCGTCTCGTTCGAGCGTGCCAGGACTGCGCTCGAGGCCTACGCCGCGCCGCTGCGTGCCATGGACGGCGGACTGACGATCTCCGGTGGAGAACCGCTAGTTCAGGTGCATTTCACCAAACGGCTTTTTGAGGCTGCCAAGGGGATGGGACTTCACACGGCTTTGGATACGTCGGGCTTTCTCGGTGACCGCGCTGACGACGACTATTTGCGCCAGGTCGATCTCGTGGTGCTCGACATCAAATCCTGGGATCCGGAAACCTATCGGCGAACCACCGGGCAGGATATCCGTCCGACCATTCAGTTCGCGGAACGGCTGGCCGCCCTCGGCAAGCCTGTCTGGGTACGATTCGTCCTGGTCCCCGGCCTGACCGACGATCCGGCCAATGTGGAGGGGATCGCTCGCTTCGTCGCGCCGATGCGCAACGTGGAATGGGTTGAGGTCCTGCCGTTCCATCAGATGGGCGTCTTCAAATGGAAGGCGTTGGGCCTCAACTACGAGCTTTCCGAGACTCTATCCCCTTCACCTGACCTTGTGGCGCGCGTCTTAGGTCAATTTCGTGAGGCCGGCTGTCGCGCAAGATGAGGTGAAACCATGCTCGATATCGTTCGTACGTTGCTTGAAGCCTCACCCCTGCTGGCGTTGTTCCTTGCCATCGCCACCGGCTATGCGGTCGGACAGATCTCGATTGCCGGCGTTTCCTTCGGCGCAGGCGCCGTGCTGTTCACCGGCCTGATCATCGGCGCCATTGCGCCGAAGGCGGCACCGCCCGGATTGGTCGGTACGCTCGGCCTCGTGATGTTCGTTTATGGCGTCGGCATCCAATATGGGCCGCAGTTCTTCGCGAGCCTGAAAGGGCCCGGCCTCAAGTATATCGCCCTTTCAACTGTGGCCGTGATCGCTTCGCTTCTCGTCGCGATGTCGCTTGCTTCTCCCCTCGGAATCTCGATGGCGACGGCGGCTGGGTTGTTCGCGGGTTCCGGCACGAGCACGCCGACCTTGCAGGCGGCACTAGGGGCGGCGGGCAACCAGGATCCCGCCATCGGCTACTCAGTGTCCTATCCCTTCGGCGTCATCGGCCCGATTGTCCTGATGACCATCATGACCGCCATGATCAAACCTACGTTCAAGACACCGTCCCAGAACGTGCGAGTGGCGGAGTTGACGCTCGAGTCGAATTGCGAGGATCGAACGGTCGAGCAAGTCGCTGCGATCCTGCCAGCCGATATCAAGATCGTCGCCGTTCGCCAGCACCATGTGAATGCGCCGCCCCTGGCGGACACGCAATTGCACGGAGGAGATGGGTTGCTGCTCGTCGGTAGTCCAACCAGCATCGAGCAGGCCAAGATCGCCGTGGGGCGCGAGGATCCCGGGCGTATAAGCCGTGACCGCTCCAATTTCGACGTGGTGCGGGTCTATGTTTCGAAGGCCACTTTCGTCGGCAAGACGATTCAGGAGATCCCGCTTCCTGATTTTCCTGTCGTCATCTCGCATATCCGCCGGGGAGACGCCGATATCATCGCATCGTCCGACCTGACGCTCGAATTCGGCGATTTGCTGGTAGCGGCCGTGCCATCCGACCGGAAGGCTGACGTCCAGCGTCATTTCGGCGACAGCATCAAGGGCAATGCCGAGTTATCCTTCGTCTCGATCGGCGTCGGGATCGCGTTTGGCCTTCTGCTCGGCATGATCCCGGTTCCCCTGCCGGGGGGCGGCAGCTTCAGCCTGGGCGTTGCCGGCGGGCCCCTCGCCATGGCTCTTGTCCTCGGTTGGCTCGGCCGGACAGGCCCCTTGGGCTGGCGGATACCGGTGGTCGCCAACCTGGTTCTGCGAAATCTCGGCCTGGCGGTGTTCATCGGCTCGGTCGCCATTGGGGCAGGCAGCCCCTTCGTTCAGACCGTCGCCACCAATGGGGTTCAGATCCTCCTCGGCGGCGCCGCCGTTCTTCTCACCCTGGTCCTGGTCGTGCTGGCGGTCGGATATCTGCTGCGTATCCCGTTCGACGACCTGCTCGGTGTCTGTGCGGGTTCGACCGGCAACCCTGCTATTGCCGTTGCTGCCGGGCGTCTGGCTCCAACCGAGAGAACGGATGTCGGTTATGCAATCTGCTTTCCAAGCATGACCGTCGTCAAAATCATCGCCGTTCAGGTTCTGCTGAGTTGAGAATCCTTTACATGATGCTGCCCGGCAACACCCTGTAAGATTTCAAGCATATCGACCATCCGTCTGTTAGGGGCTGCTTGACCGTTATCCGCTGGTCTGCACATTCTTTCATCAACACGGCTGGGATTTGTCTTGGAGTTTGTACCATGGCGTCTGTCCGAATTCTGTTGCTGGGATGTGCGGCGATCATCGCCAGTGGAGCACAGGCCGCCGACCTGCCAGCCAAGACCGCAAGCCCGGTCGATTATGTCCGGATCTGCTCTACACACGGAAACGGCTTCTTCTACATCCCCGGCACCGAGACCTGCCTCCGGGTCAGCGGCCGCGTTCGCGCCGAATACCTCTATCTCGAACCGGTGGACCGCTCGCAGGACTCGATCGGGTTCCGTGCACGTGGTCGCATCAACCTCGACGCGCGCACTGCCACCGCATACGGCTTGCTGCGGACCTATATCCGCATGGAAATGACCCGCAACACCGGGGCCTACGGCTTCAGCTCCACGACGCCTGAGATCTCTCAGGCCTTTGTCCAGTTCGGCGGACTGACCGCCGGTCGCGCAGTGTCCTTTTTCACGAGCCCGGACTTGCCGGCCCCGAATTTCGGCGACCTGCGCTTCGACGACCCCGCGAACGCCGAGGTGAACCTCTTCGCCTATACCTTCTCGTTCGGCAACGGGTTCTCCGCGACCCTGTCGTTCGAGGATGGCACGGAGCGCCAGATCAACAACGATCTCGACTTTCCTCTTTTCGGAGTGGGGAGTCCCACCGCGGTTTTTGCGCCGATTGCCTCCACCTATGGCGGCGAGCGCATGCCTGATGTCGTCGCTAACATCCGGTACAAAGGCACCTGGGGCGAGGTGCAGTTGTCCGGCGCCCTGCACCAGATCCGCGACGTTGCCGCAGGGCTCACGACCGTCAACGGTGTGACAGTCCCGGTGCTCAACCCAATCACGGGCCTGCCCAATCCAGCCTACGCAGATACAGATTACGGTTTTGCCGTTGCCGCCCTCGGCTATGCCAATGTGCCCGCTCTCGGGGTTGGCGATACCGTATGGATGATGGCGACCTATACGGACGGCGCGATCGGATACCTCAATGCCGGCCAAGCGGGCCCGATCAGCAACGGGTTCATCGGCGCCGGTGCGCTCTCCATGCCCTTCACTGATGCTTTCGTCGATCCCTTCACCGGTGAGTTCAAGACGAACAAAGCCTATTCCATTGCGGGCGGCCTCAATCACAATTGGACGTCTGAGATCCAGACGAATGTCTTCGGCTCCTGGATGCGCTTCGATGCTCCGGGCATTGCCCAGTACACGGTACCCGCAACGGCCGCGACGATTGCGGCCGGGACGGCAGGGACGACCACGGGCCTCGTCAACTTCGACGAAGTTCGCGTCGGCGCCAACGTCATCTGGACGCCGGTGAAGGATTTCCTCATCGGTGTCGAGGCGCTCTATATCAGGGTGGACCCGCGCGAGCGCGTCGCCGTTCCGCTCACGACAGCAAACGGCGATCCGACCGGCGCCTTCCGGTCAAAGGGCTCGGAAGATACATGGGAAGGCCGCCTGCGCGTCCAGCGTGACTTCTGAATGGCCTGAGAGGGCCGCAGGAGCGTTAACGCCGCCCCCCGCCTCTGGAGCCTCCGCCACGCCCGCCTCCACCCCCACCGAAGCCTCCGCGTGCGCCCATGCCCTGCGAAGGCGCGAAGGATCCCGAGCGGGAGAATTGGGCCGGAGGCCGAATGGACTGCCGGCTTGCCATCTGCCGCTGATTGCCGATATGGCGGGCTTGGGCGTCGCGCATGACGTTCGACGGAAGCTGCTGACTAGGAGCCGGACGCTGCGCGGCAGGCCGTTGCGGCTGAGTTGGGCGTTGTCGTGTTGCCGGCCGCTCCTGCGAGGATTGTCGTTGCTGGGCAGCCGGGCGATCCTGTGCCGCAGGGCGCTGTTGCGAGACTTGACGCTGCTGCGTTGCAGGACGCTGCTGAGGCGTTTGGCGCTGCTGCGACCGTTCACGGCTGGCATTGCGATCGGCAACGTCCCGCTGGGCCTGCTCACCGCCGCTCAGGCGTTGGCCGAGCGCCGCGCCTGCAGCGCCCGCAGCACCGGCCCCGGCGAGACCTTTGAGCGCCTCGCCGTCGCCCCGCTGCTGCAACCGCTCCCGTGCATCGGGTGAGAGGCCTTCGCCACGCTGGAGCAGATCTCCGGCCTCCGGACGTCTCACGTCCTGCCAGCCGCCCTCGAAGCGCTGCCAGCCTTCACCGGTGTTGCGGTAGGCGTTACCGTCGCGACCGGCGTAGATGTCTCCGCGCCGGCCCTCGCGGATAAAGCCCTGTCCGTTCGACGTATTCCACCGAAGTGCTGCCCCGCCGCCGGCGGTGTCGCGCCCTGTCACCCGCGCCCATTCGGATCCTCGCTTGACTCCGGCCGATGTCCACGCGCCGTAGACGTTGCGCCCGCCCGCAAGGTAGCCGCCCGCATCCCTGCGCGGATTGTAGGCCCCGACAAAGCCAGCCGTTCCGCGGAGCCCCCAAGCTGCGCCTGCTCGGCCATAGGTGCCGGTCGCCGGGTTCCAGGTCCGCGCCCCGGCGATGCCGCGAAAAGGCCCGTACGCGTAGCCATAGCGGCCGTACATGCCGCGGACAGGGTTGTAGTAGGCTCCAATTCCCCATGTGGCTGGCCGTGGATAATAGATCGGGTATGCAGAGCCCGCCCAGTTGTACCAATACGGGGGGTAATACCAGCCGGTGCCGTAGACATAGGTGCCCCAGGCCAGGAAGCCGGACAGGTAGCCCATGGTGTAGCCGTACCAGACCGCATTCGGCTCCGTGTCGTACACGCGAACGTAGGCCGCGTCGTAAACCGGCGAAGATGGCGGGATCGCGTAGATTGCGTCAGGCACCTCGCGGGCGAGTTGCCATGGGCCAGTCGGATTGTCGGATACGAACCAGACGCCATCCTGAAGCAGGAAATACTGCCCGCCGACCTTGATCACGGTGTCCGTCGTGTTGGTCGCGTAGGAAAGATCCGTTGTCTCGATGGGGGCGAATTGGGCCTCGCCCGCATAGGCGAGGGTTGGGGTGATCGAGCCCGCCTCGACCCGTGCCGTCGTAGGGATGCTGGCCTTGAGCCGCGCCTCGGCGGCTTCCGACGTCCCCGGCACGGATGCGCTTACGGCATAATACGGCGCGTCCTCGGGAATGTTCCTGAAATCGGCGGGCAGGTCGGGCGTGGCGAAGGTCCAGGGTCCTGCCAGCGACGGCGCGCGGAACCATCGGCCTGACAGGAGCACGTACCATTGTTTGCCGGCCTTGTCGAAGAAGACGTCCGACTCGGTGTTGGAGGCCCATTGCAGCGAAGTCTTCGGCACGTCCTGAAGCTTGGGCTCGCCTTGGAACACGATCATCTCGGCCGGGCTGTCCGTGGACAGGACCTTTGGTGCCTTGCCGTCCTGATACGGCTCAGGCGGAACGGCTCCACGGGCATCGGCCCAGTTGCCGTCATCAGGCAACTCCATCAGCAGCGCGGGCAGCTCCATCGCAGGCGTCCAGGGACCATTGATCGCGGGCGCCGTCAGCCAATGGGCATCGTCGCGCAGATAGAGGGCGCCGCCCTCGTCGATCCGGAAGAGATCCCAGTTCGTGTTGACCACGAACGAGAGACCCGTCTTGCCTTTTATGGGCGCATAAGCGGGCCCGCCATCGGTCTGCACGAGGATCGCCGGAGTGCTCGAGACGAGGATCCGCGGTGGATCCGTCTTGAGCCCTGTCACGTCGGTCATGCGCTTCTGCTCGGCGAGGCTCGCCGTTACCCGCGCTTCCGGGACCGTGATCGGTCCTGTCGGCAGGAGCTTGCCGGTCTCCATCGAGAGCGCTTTCAGGGTATCCCGATCAAGCCCTGAGAAGTTGAGCTCGGTGACGGTGATGTCGCTGATGACGACCTCGCCCGCGTCCTCGTCGTAGGACGTTGCGCCCTTGAGCCCGATCACGCCGAAGACCGGGTTGGCATTGGGCACTTTCACGTATTCGGCCGCGACCAGGGCCTCGATGGTTTTGAAATCGGTCCACTCGGTGAATTGCGGCTGGAAGAGCACCATCCGGCTCTCCCCGATCTCATAGGAGCGAGGCCAGCCCTCGGTATTCTTGTGCTCATCCAGGTAGCGCCCGCTAATGAAGCCACTCTGCCCCTTCACTACGACGGCGCACCAGCTTCCGGATTCCTCACACTCGCCGATATCGACCGCCGTGCCGGCCGGCAGGGTCCTGATGGAGGAAAAGCCGGTTCCGGGACCTGAGCGGAAATTGACGCTAGTAGTGGTCTCGCCTGGAGCGGCAAGCGCCGTCGTGGTGGCAAAGATCGGGACGAGGGCGAACGCGATCACCTGGCGCATCGGACATCACTCCAGCATGTTCCGGCAATGGGATGTTCCAGATGCCGGCTGTCTCTACGGTCCGAACCCAGCGGCAGCGGCCCACAGCGAAGAGCGCTCCCCGCAAGTGTGCAGAGAGCCAAGAGAGTTCTCACTCCCGTCCCCGCCTGGGGCACAGCAAAGGGCAGACCATCATCAACAAAGCACGCTACAGTTCCGCTGGAAGAGTTGCTTGACCGTTCGGGACAGGCACTTGGCAGTTGGGGCCAGCCAAGCGGCGGCTGAACGAACGCGCCGCGGATGCGCTTTCGGCGCTTGGCCGAGCCGATGTGGAGCCCAGGCTGCCAAGAGGTGGTCCCTAGGCGTCTGGCACGCCCAGTTCGGTGAGGCTTGCCAACTGAGCTGAGTGACGGCAATCTGAAGCTCAGCAAAAAACGTTCAGCGGGTGGATGCCTGAGTATTCTCTCGTCAGGCAACAGGACATAGGGAACGGCCAAGTCATGATCATAAACGGTGTGAATTCCGGTACCGGCGAGACGGATGATGCAGCCTTGCTCGGAAGGCGGACGGGGCTTCTCAGCCGCCGGTCGTTTCTGGTCGGCTCGGCTGCCGGTGTCGGCGCGCTGGGGCTTGCCGGTTGCGCGACATCCGACGGCATGAGCCTCGCCGAGGCGGCGAGAGTCTACGGGCCGGTGCCGGAGGAGAAATTCCCGATCCCGGCGATCGATGTCAGCAAGGTCGATCCGAAATATTATCGCCGGACCGTTCGCTACGACACCAAAGAGGCGCCCGGTACGATCGTCGTCGATCCCGGCAATTACTACGTTTACCGCATCGAGAATGACGGAATGGCCACCCGGTATGGTGCCAATGTCGGCCGCGACGGGTTCCGGTGGAGCGGTGATGCTTATGTCGGGCGCAAGGGCGAATGGGCGACCTGGACCCCGCCCAAGGAAATGATCAAGCGCCAGCCGGAGGCGGCCAAATATGCCGGCGGCATGCCGGGTGGTCTCGACAATCCACTGGGCGCCCGCACGCTTTATCTCTATCAGAACGGCGCCTACACGCTCTATACGATCTACGCCAGCCTCGACGCCGAATCCATCGGCAATGGCATCACCAGCGGCTGCGTCGGCCTCCTCACTCAGGACATGATGCACCTGTACTCACAAACGCCGGTCAAGACGAAAGTGGTCGTCCTGCCGGCATAGCAACGGCGCGAGTCCCAGGCGGAGCGCTGCTAAAGATCGTTGCTGAGAGGAAGGATCACGAGGTCGCGGATCACGACGTTCCGCGGCCGCGTCAACATGAACAGCACAGCTTCAGCCACTTCCACCGGTTCCATCAGGCCACCGGCGGCGAGTTCTGCTTCCAGCTTGTCCTTCGGCCAGTCCTTGATCAGCGCAGTTACCACCGGGCCGGGCAGAACCGCGCCAACCCGTACCTTGTGCTTCGCCACCTGCCGTCTCACCGTATGGGTGAAAGCCTGAACCGCGTGCTTCGAAGCCGTGTAGATGGGCTCGTGCACGACAGGCACCGCGCCCGCGATGGAGCTGGTCAGCACAATGTCGCCGGTCTGTCGGGCGATCATGTGAGGAAGGACCGCATGAACGCTCCGGAATGCCGCGTTGATGTTGAGGTTGAGCATGCGATCCCATGCGTCGGGATCGCCCTCCGCCACCTGACCACCGACATAGGAGCCGGCATTGGCGTGGAAGATGTCGAGCTGGCCACAGCTCCGGATGATGGCCGGAAGCATGCCCGCCACGCTTGCCGGGTCCGTCACGTCGACGACGAGTGGGCTGGCTCCATCCCCCAGCTCGTCGCAGGCGGTGTGGAGCGCTTCCTCGGCCCGGTCAATCAGAACGACGCGTGCGCCTGCCTTCAGCATCGCACGGGCGCATTCCAGCCCGATCCCGGACGCAGCGCCGGTGATGGCGGCCACCTTGCCCTGAAGTTGCAGGCTCATATGAAATCTCCAGGTGTGTGTTAGGCCGCGAAAAGATGGGCCGCGGACGGATCGAAGTGGAATGCCACCGTACTGCCCGGCTCGAATGTTTCATCCTGTGGGATGACTGCGAGTACGCGCTCGCCGGACGGCGTTTCGAGGCTGACGATGGTCTCCGAACCCAAGCGTTCAACAAGCGAGACATTGCCACCGATCGAACCGATGCCAGCGTCCCGCTTGAGCAATTGAGGGCGTAGCGCGAGCATTGCGCGGCTGCCTTTGGAGAGGCCGGCAGCATCGATCTGAACCGGAGCGACAGTCGGAGAACGCACGGTGGCTACGCCGTTCGCAACATCAGCCACTTCTACTTCGAGGAAGTTCATCCTCGGCGAGCCGATGAAACCCGCAACGAAGCGATTGGCAGGCTTTTTGTAGAGATCGATCGGCGCGCCGATCTGCTGGACGATACCGCCATCGAGCACGACGATGCGGTCGGCGAGGGTCATCGCCTCGACCTGGTCGTGCGTGACATAGATCATCGTTGCGCCGATTTCCTTGTGGAGCCTCGCGATCTCCATGCGCATCTCCATGCGAAGCGCCGCGTCGAGGTTCGACAGCGGCTCATCGAACAGGAAGACGGTCGGCTTGCGAACGATGGCGCGGCCGATTGCAACGCGCTGGCGCTGGCCGCCTGAGAGATGCGCTGGTTTGCGGTCGAGCAGGTGCTCCAGTTTCAGGATGCGCGCGGCTTCACGCACCCGCGTCTCGATCTCGGCCTTGGGCGTGCGATTCAGCGTAAGCCCGAAGCTCATATTGTCGTAGACGGTGAGATGCGGGTAGAGCGCATAGGATTGGAACACCATGGCGATGCCGCGCTCGCGCGGCTCCACGTCGTTGCAGCGCTTTCCGTCGATGAAGAGGTCTCCGCCGGAGATATCCTCCAACCCGGCGATCATACGAAGCAGAGTGGACTTGCCGCAGCCCGAAGGGCCTACGAAGACCACGAACTCGCCATCCTTGATGTCGAGATCGACGCCCTTGATGACGTCCACCGCGCCGAAGCTCTTCTTGAGTTTTTCAAGCCGAAGTCCGGCCATGTCAGGTCTCCCGAGTTCCAATACCGGCGAGCGAATGCGCCACCTTCTGGACAGCTTCGAAGGCATTGAAGCGGCGCAGGTGCATCGCGGCGATTCTGCCGCTGGCGGGTGTATGAAGGTCGGCTTCGCCGGTCATGCCGACCATTGCTTCCTGCAGCGACGGATAGATGCCCGATGCGCTTGCGCCCAGCATCGCGGCGCCCAGCAAAACCGGCTCGGCCTGTCGCGAAACGGAAACAGGAACGCCCGTACAATCCGCCAGCAGCTGGCGCACGAGAGGGTGACGGCCCGCTCCTCCAGAGAGGGCGATCCTGTCGATGCGCATGCCGCGAGCACGGCTGACCCCGATGATCTGGCGCAGCCCGTAGCCGACGCCCAAGACCGCAGCCACGTACAGCGCGACGAGGCTTTGCATGTCGCGCTCCATCCCCAGACCAGCGATTGCGGCGCGGGCGTCGGCGCGCGCGAAGGGCGCGCGATTGCCGAGGAAGTCGGGAACGACGACGAGTTCGCCGGCGAGGTCGGCGGATTGCGACGCACCGGCGGCCTGCTCCATGGCCATGTCGGCCAGGAAATCCTGCGGCGACAGGCGTTTGTCAGCTGCAAGTTTACGAGCATCCACGGCGGCCGGGTGAAGCGCGACCGCCTGGTCGATGGCGGCGCCAGCGCTCGACTGTCCGCCCTCGCTGAGCCAAAGGCCGGGCACCATCGCCGAGTGATAGGGGCCCCATACGCCCGGGATGAAGAGCGGTTCGTCGCTGCTCGCCATGGTACAGGCCGAGGTTCCGAACACGTAGGCCATGGTGGACGTCGCCGCGCCGCCGACCGTGCCGACACCGCCGGCATGGGCATCGATCAGTCCCGCTCCGACAGGAGTTCCCGCTGCGAGGCCGAGTTCGGCGGCGGCGTCAGTGGAAAGACCCTGGCCGAGCGGCTCGCCTGCCGAAACGATTTCCGTGCCAATGCGCGCAAAATTCTCTTCGGCGAGTTCGCCGAGCCCGACCGCGTGGAAGTAATCCGCATCCCAGCGCTTCTCATGCGCGAGGTAAGTCCATTTGCAGGTGACGGTGCAAACAGACCGGGACAGACTGCCTGTCGCGCGCCAGGTGAGGAAGTCGGCGAGGTCGAGGAACTGCCAGGCCTTCTTATAAGCGGTCGGCAGGTTCTCCTTCAGCCAAAGCACTTTCGGTGTCTGCATCTCCGGGGAGATCACGCCGCCGACATAGTCGAGAACCCGGTGTCGGCCGGTATTGATGCGCTCCGCCTGCGCGGTTGCGCGATGGTCCATCCAGACGATGATGTTGCGCTTGTCATCGCCATGATCGCCAATGGCGAGCGGCTGGCCGCCTTCACCCAGCACCACCAGGGAGCAGGTCGCATCGAAGCCGATTCCGGCAATCCTGTTTGGCGAAACGCCAGCCTCTGCTGTCGCCTCGCGCACGCTGGCGCAAACGGCTGCCCAGATGTCATCGCTCGATTGTTCGGCAATGTCGGCTCCATCGTGCCACAGCGCGATATCGCGCTTGGCCGTTGCCAGCAGATTGCCGTTGCGGTCGAAAAGGCCGGCACGGGCGCTGCCCGTACCGACGTCGATGCCGATGAAGATGTCTTTGGACATGGAGGTTACCCTTCGCCGCGCCGTTAGCGCCTGCGTCTGGCGATTAGGCGGCCGGCGCGAAGCCGGCCGGCGACGCACGGGTGCCGTCGGGATTGCGCAGATAGACGCCCCGTTCAAGCTGCTGCCGGCGCAGCTCCTGGACGTCGATGTCGGCGGGCGCACGGTTGCCGCGCACGGACATCTTGGCAGCGCGGCCAGCCGCTTCGCCCATCGCCATGCAGGTAGCCATCACGCGGATCGCGCCCATTGCCTCGTGGGTGGTCGAGATTGCCCGGCCCGCGACAAGCAGATTCGTCACCTTCTGCGGAACCAGCGAGCGATAGGGGATGTCGTAGCAATCGCCGCACCAGATGAGTGTGCAGCCATCATCCGACGGACGGTGGATGTCGATCGGATAGCTTGCGACCGCAATCGAATCGTCGAAGTGGCGGCAGGCGAGCACATCCTCCTGAGTCATCACGTATTGCCCGATGATGCGGCGCGTCTCGCGTATGCCGATGAAAGGGGCTGTCTTGGTGAAATAGGCGCTCTCGAAACCCGGCACGTAATTCACGAGATAGGTGACGATATCGTCGATCTGGGCGCGGCCGACGATTTCGCCATTGGTCAGGCTGCGTGCATCGGTTCCATCCGTCCCTTTCACACGCGTCATGTTGATCCAGACCTCGCCCTTCTTGAGGCCGGTGATGATGATCGTGCGGTCGTTGGGAATCGCGAGATTGCGTTCCTGCTTGGCCCGGGCGAGCTGCTCGCGCAGGCCGACGACGATGAATTGGTGGTTCTGGCCGAAATACTCGGCCGGAATGAAGTCGGTCAGATAGGTTCGCGCCTGCGGCGGAGAGTTTGCGATGAACAGGCGCAGCTTGTCGGTGTCCACACCGGCCAGACAGAACATCAGCGTCGGCGGCTGCATGCCGCCATGCTCGTTGCCCTTTTCGCAAGGCACCCCGGCGCTAAAGGCGACGTCGGCATCGCCCGTGCAGTCGATCACCACCTTGGCGAGAATGGCCTGCCGGCCGCTCTTGCTCTCGGTGATGATGCCGCGGATCATGTCCCCTTCCATGATCGGGCCTGCATAGAACGTGTAGAACAGCACATCCACGCCGGCTTCTTGGAGCATTTCGAGGGCGACCGTCTTCACCGCTTCCGGCTCGACGAGAGTAATGCCCATGTGAAGCGGGCAGGGACGGTGCTCGCTCGCCCCGTCGCGCTCCTCGCGCAGCCGCTTGATGAACTTTTCCGGCAGCCCGTCGATGATCTGGTTGCCCTTTTGACCGAGGAAGCCGAGCACGGGGAGGCCGATCGTCATATTGCCGCCGACGAAGCTGCGGCTCTCCACCAGTCCGACGCGCAGACCATCTTCCGCCGCGGCGATGGCCGCCGTCAGGCCCGATGGGCCACCGCCGACGACGAGAACGTCGTATTCGGCGGAGACAGGAATGTTGCGGGCCGGTTCTTGGATCGTACGCGTAGAGGGCATCTCTCTATTCCTCACGTGACCGGCGGCAGGCCGGCAATGCGTTGTGTCTTCTTGTGGGGGTGAAAGGTCGCGGCCATGAGCCGCTACCACTCAGTCTTGTGAAACGTTTAACTTGCGCCTGAGCTGCTGGCAAGCCGTGATGTAGATGGCGATGCCCGATTGAGCTGCGAAGCTTGGGCTGCGATCCATCTCGCAGCGTCGCGGAAGGCTTGGTCCGCAATGCTGACGCGACCCACCGCCCGCAGGAATCCATGAGTTACACCGGGATAGACGGAGCATTCCACCTCGACACCCACTTCCTGCGCGGTACGCGCGACGGCCAGATTCTCATCATGCAGAACATCGAGCCGCGCCACTTGAAGCCGCATCGGCGGCAGCCCGTCGAATGGGCCCAGCAGAGGCTCGCTCCTCCACCCGCAATCGGTGCGTTCGCCCTGGTAATTTCGCCAGAACCATTTGATATGCCCGGTCTTCGGGGAAAGTGAGCTTGCGTCGATCCAGCGGTACGAATCCCGGTCGAAATCGCGCGCATAAGCTCCGTAATTGAGCAAAAGCGCCTTGGGCATGGCGGGGTTGCCGCGAAGGCTCATGGCGGCCGAAAGCGCCAGATTGGCGCCAGCCGAGTCGCCTATGGCCAGAATCCCGGCCTCCGCACCCCAATCCGGAGCATTGAGATGGACCTCCTGGAGCAGGTCGATGCATTCATCGAGGGCGGCGGGGAAGGGGTTCTCCGGAGCTAGGGAGTAATCAGGCGCGACGACGGCAAGCCCTGTCAGGGCCGCATATTCGCGCGCCATGCGGTCATGAGTCTCGATGCTCTCCCAGGTCCAGCCGCCGCCATGAATATATAGGATCAGCGGCCCGCAGGCGTTCTCTGGGCGGTAATGTCGAAGACGAATCGTTCTCCCGCCAAGAGCGAGTTCGCGATCAATGCTCGATGCCATTGCCGGACCGCCCATCGCGAAGGGGCGCAACGTCTTTTCGATTGCCGCCCGGGCGAGTTGGATGGGGCTATGAAAGGGGTTAGGGAGTTCGGCCGCCGATGCGGCGACCTCTTCGAGAAACGCGCGCATCTGCGGATCGAGCTTCTCGTCGGGCGTTTGCGGCCCTGTAAATTCGGTCGACTTTTCCAGCGGCACTTGATTTGCCCAACGGCGCGGGTTAAACGTTTCACCGTAAAACGTTTTATAGGGGTTCCAGTTGGCGCGCAAGCGAGTGACGATCCGAGATGTGGCGGCGCAGGCCGGCGTTTCGATCGCGACCGTTTCCAACGTGTTCAATGGCGGTAAGTCGGTCAACCCGGCGATCCGTCAGCGCGTCGAACAGGCCGCAAAGGACTTGTCCTATAGTCCCGACAGGGCCGCTTCGCTGCTGCGGTCAGGGCAGGCGCGCGTGGTTGGCGTGCTGGTCCCTGATCTCGACGACGTGTTCTTTACGGGACTCATTTCGCGGCTTGAAGTGATGGCCCGGAAGGACGGCTACGACGTCATCGTGGCGTCGTCGCGCGATGACGCGGAACTCGAACAGTCCCGGCTGCGTGCGTTGCTCAGCTGGCGCCCTTCCGGCCTCATCGCCGTGCCCTGCACCGATGTCGTTCCGGAGTTGCTGCGTGAGGAAGCCGGTGATCTTCCCATGGTGCTGGCTGACCGCCTCTCGGTCGGTAACACCTTCACTGACACCGTGACCATCGATAACTGCCTTGCCGGCGAAATTGCCGCGCGATACTTGGCGGAAGCCGGTCACAGACAAATTCTCGTCGCGGCGTCCAACCTTTCGATTTCCCCAATTCGGGAGCGCGTGCGCGGTGTGCGCAATGTTTCGGAGCGATCGGGCCTCGAAGAGCCGATCGTGCTTGAACTCGGATCCAATGCGGAGCGTGGCGCCGATACGCTCATCCATTGGCTGGAACGCAATGCGACCCCATCCGCGATCTTTGCGCTGACAAACGTCACGACTCTAAGCGTGCTTTCGGCGCTCGCGCGGCGTCGCATCGACATCCCTGAACGGACCTCGCTGATCGGCTTCGACGATTATCCCTGGATGTCGGCGCGCAAGACGCCGCTGACGGCAATCTATCAGCCGGTAGACGAAATGGCGGAGTGCATTTGGCGCAGGCTCAAGGCACGCATGGATGGCGATGCCTCGACGCCGCTCGGCACGGTCCTGAGCGCTAGCCTTCACGTGCGCGATTCCGCCGCGCCGCCCGCTGCACCTTCAACCGAGCATCACCTGCTGCCGGAATACAAGGTCGAGCACAAGCCGACCAAGCTGAACTGAAGCCTGCCGCGAGCAGGCGCCAAATGGGAGGAATGCAATTGCGGTCTAGAAGCATAGCCGGAGCGCTCCCGCTTATCGCGCCCGTGCACCTGCTGATTCTGAGCGTGATCGTCATTCCGGCGATTTACGTCGCGTGGTTGAGCCTGAACGAGTCGAGCTTCGGACGCGCGCCGGAATTTGTGGGCTTGGCGAACTATGTTCGCACGCTGACGGATCCGGCCTTCCATTCGGCGCTCTGGAACACGATCGTGCTGGTCGTCGTCGCGGTGCATATCGAACTGCTTGCCGCTCTCGGCATGGCGCTTCTCTTTGCCGGCGGTCTCCCGTTCCGTCGTATATTGCTGGTGGCGGTGCTTGCGCCTTACGCAGTCAGCGAAGTCGTCGCTGTGGCCATGTGGCGCTTCCTGTTCGATCCGGATATCGGACCCGTCAGCGTGGCACTCACTTCGCTTGGGCTTCCGATCCTGGATTGGTCGTTCGAGCCGCGCGATGCAATGCTGATGATCGGACTTCTGACGATCTGGATGCATCTGCCGTTCACGTTCATTATCCTCTATGCCGCACGCCTTGCAATTCCTCAGGATCTGTATGAAGCCGCCCGCATCGACGGCGGGACGCCGTGGCAGTTGTTCCGCCGTGTGACGGTTCCTCTGCTAGCGCCGGCCATTATCGTGGCGCTGCTGTTCCGCTATATCTTCGCCTTCCGCATGTTCTCGGAGGTGTGGCTGTTGACCCAGGGCGGGCCGGTGCGCTCGACCGAGGTGCTGGCCGTTTACCTCTACCGCGAGGCCTTCACCTACAACGCCTTCGGTACCGCTTCCGCCACCGCATGGATCATGGTCTTCGCCTCGCTGGTGCTTGGCCTCGGCTACGTTCTCATCCTTCGCAGGCAGGTGGCCGCCAATGCGCACTAATCGACTGATAACCAGTGCCGGGAAGACAGCGGCTGTCGTTACGATCCTCGTCTGGTCGCTATTTCCGATCGTCTTCATCGTCATGTCGTCGTTCAAACCGGGCCAGGACATCTTCGCCGTCCCGCCGAAATTCCTCTTCGAGCCGACGTTGCGGCATTACGAGACTCTCTGGACGAACTGGCGTGTCTTCTTCGAGGGGCTTTTCAATAGCACCGTCATCACGGCTGGCGCCACCGCGCTGTCGGTCATCGCCAGCACGTTCGCCGGCTATGCCTATTCGCGCAACAGTTCCCGCCTCCTCGAATCCAGCGTGTTCTTTCTCATTGCGGTTCGCCTCATCCCGCCGATCGTCGTCACCCTGCCGCTGTTCCCGATCGTCAATGCGCTCGGCCTCAACGACACGCATTTCATTCTCATCGTCCTCTACGCGACTTTCTTCGTCTCGCTCGGGACGGTGCTGATGCGCACCTTCATCGACCAGATTCCGCGTGAGCTGGACGAAGCCGCGCAGATCGACGGTGCCAAGCGTTTCACTATCCTGCGCAAGGTCATCATGCCGCTTGCCGCACCCGGCATCCTGGCAGTGGCGGTCTTCGTCGTGGTCTTCGCCTGGAACGAATACCTCTTTGCCTTCATCTTCACATCTACCAAGGCAAAGACCGCACCGCTTGTCATTTCCGAGATGATAGGCTCGATCGACGGTGTCGATTGGGGTGTGCTGTTCGCGGCCTCGACCGTGCAGCTTCTGCCGGTTCTGATCTTCGTTATTCTCATGAACCGCTATCTCGTGGCCGGCCTCACCGCAGGCGCGACCAAGGGTTAATACTGCAACCAAAACCAAACCGGGAGGAAACAAGAAATGTCATTCAACAATCTCACTCGCAGGCATTTTCTCGGCACTGCTGCCGCAGGCGCCGCGGTGCTGGCGGCGCGCCCATCTCTGGCCGCGTCGAAGACGCTGAACATTCTTAGCCACCGGGTTCACCAGACGGTATTGCAGCCGCAGGGCGGCGAAAACCTGCTGGCCGAATGGAGCAAGGCGCAGGACGCGGAGGCTGTGTTCTCCACTTTCGACTCCAACCCGCTTCAGGACCGCCTCTTCCGCGAGGCCGGCTTGTCTAAGACAGACTTCGGTGTCGGCTACATCATCGACAACCGGCCGACCTCGGACGTCGCCAAGCTGTTCACGCCGCTCGACGATCTGATGGCCAAGGATCCGATCGAGGATTACGAAGACATCGCAGCTGGCCTGCGCCAGGGCATGACCGTCGACGGCAAGCTGATCGGCATCCCGGTCCGTCACGCGACCGGCGGCCTTTTTTACAATGAAGCGCTGCTGGAGGAGGCGGGGATCTCGGCACCGGCCAAGACTCTCGAAGAGCTGGTGGAGCATACCAAGAAGCTCACCTTCACTTCGAAAAGCGGCACGCCGGTCGTGGGCATGATCATGGCGAGCGACCTCGCCATCTTCCCGGTCAGTTTCGCACGCGCTTTCGGCGGCGACTTCATCACCAGCGACTTCAAGCTTCTCCCGAACCCCGAGGCAATGGAGAAGGGACTCGCTGTTCTGAACGACATGTTCAAGGCTGGCGCTTTGCCGCGTTCTTACGCCACCACCAAGAACGACGACCAGGTGACATGGATGCAGCAGGGCCGCGCGGCCTACACGATGATCACCTTCGCCCGGTTCAAGCAGTTCAACGATCCGCAGCAGTCGCAATTCCCGGGCAAGATCAAGGCGGTGGCCTTCCCGGGTTCCGAAAGCCTGCCGGCCGGGAAGATGGCCGGCGTGACGGAATCCTGGGGTATGGCAATTCCGGCCAACTACCCGAACAAGGAACTGGCCTGGTCCTACATCAAAGAGGTCGCGTCCAAGCGCGTCACGCTCGGCATGGCGAAGAACGGGAATGGCCCGGTCCGTGTATCGACCTATGCCGATCCGGGCTTCGCCCAGTCGAACCCGCTGGCTGCCGTCGAGGCCGAAGTGCTGAAGTCCGCACGCGGCGCCTTCCCGCCTTTCCCGGAGGCCGCACGCGCTCAACAGTTCTTCCTTGAGGAGGTTCAACTCGCCGTCATCGGCCGCAAGCCCGTCAAGGAAGCTGTCGCTTCCATGCAGCAGCGCATCCAGCCGTTGCTGCCCAAGTAATCACTCAAATGGGAGGCCGGGCAATCGTCCCGCCTCCCATTTGGTAGGGATCGGCAACAAAGCCATGGATATCTTCGGAGGCTCCTCCTAAAATAAGGTCCGCTTACAAAGCCAAGCCAGGAGAGATCACGATGACGGCAGCCCACACATCAGCCCTACGGGATTATGTGAGCCGCTCGCCTGTCGTGCCGGTTGTCACCATTAACGATGCGCGGATCAGCATCGATCTCGCGCAGGCTATGGTCGAATCCGGGCTGTTCGTGATCGAGGTTACCTTGCGGACGCCCGCCGCGCTCGATGCCATCAACGCCATCGCCAAGGCAGTCCCTGATGCCATCGTGGCCGCCGGCACCATCCTTCATGCCAGTCAGATCGGCGAAGTGGCCGATGCCGGCGCCAAGTTCATCGTGACGCCCGGCACGCCTCCGAAACTGGCAGAGGCCTTGAGCCTCTCTCCCATCCCCGTGATGCCCGGCTGCGCCACCGTGTCGGAAGCCATGACGCTTTCGAGCCTGGGCTTTCAGATCCTAAAATTCTTCCCCGCAGCCGCTTCCGGCGGAACCGCTTGGCTCAAGGGCATTCAAGGACCTCTGCCGCAGCTCTCCTTCTGCCCGACCGGCGGCATCGACGTTGCCAATGCCGCATCTTATCTGGCGCTCCCGAATGTGGCCTGTGTCGGCGGGACCTGGGTCGCTCCGGCGGATGCGCTCAAGTCCGGCGATATGGCTGCTGTCAGGCGCCTTGCTTCTCAAGCGGCAGGCCTTCGCGCCCAAACCTGAACCATTCCCCGGCGCCTCCGTTGTGTACATGCGAACATGCAGGTGACAGGAGGAGTTCATGGTCGATTACCGGAAACTATTGGATGCGTTCGTCGGCGCCGTCAGCCGCTCCGAGCCGCATCAGGATCGACCTGAAGCCGCAGGCACGCCGACGGGTGGCCAGCCGAGCATGCGCGAGCAGCTTGAACAGAATGTCCGCCAGCTGAGCGGCCAATCGCCCGAGCAGCTGCTGCAGAAGGCCAAGGATCTCGCGGCTCAACATCCGGGCCTGACACAGGCCGCGCTGGTTGGCTTGGCGGGGCTGCTGTTCAAGGGGCGCAAGAAGGGCAAGATGACGGGCAACCTCGTGAAGCTCGGTGGCCTTGCGGTGATCGGTGGGCTTGCTTACCGAGCTTATCAGAGCCGCCAGGGCAGCCAGGAAATCGGAGGAACGCAAGGCTCTGTTCCGGCGCTGGCCGGCGGTGCATCTTCAAGTGAAGTTCTCAGCCCGCCTGAGCGGTCGCGGTTCCATCCGGTCTCGCAGACCGAGGATGATGCGCTTCTGTTCCTCAAGACCATGGTCGCGGCAGCTTCCGCCGATGGCCATATCGACGACGCTGAGCGGGCGCGCATCGTCAAAGGGATGACAGAGGCCGGCATCGATCCGGATTCGAGCCGCTGGCTCGATACGGAAATGGCTTCGCCTGCGGATGTCGAGGAGCTTGCGGGCAACGTCAACGATCCGGACAAGGCTGCTCAGGTCTATGCGGCCGCGCGGATCGCCATCGATCCCGACACGATTCAGGAGCGCGAATTCCTCAATCAGCTCGCCGGTGCTCTCGACATCGACCCCGCGACCCGTCGCCAGATCGATGATATGGCGGATTCCTTGGGCTGAGTGTCTAGAAAGGTGCGCGGGCGAGGGGCCTGATACTCTGGTACTTCACGAGCGTCTGCGCGCCGTTTCTCTCGTGGTAGCGCTTGCCGATCAGGAAGCCGAGCTCGGGCGAATAGAGATCCGTATGCTCCGACGTCGTCTTTCCGTCCGCGTTGAGATAGCGGTTGTGGACGGCATAGGCCTCGTATGTGCACGGCCCAAGCTCGACCTCCTCCATTCCGGTGACCGTCAGTTCCAGGGATATCAAAGCGCCTACTTTGCTGGGCGTGGCGGGAGCATAGGTTACTGCCCTGCGAGCCTTGAGAGCGAGCGGAAAAATGGTCCGCAGCTCTGAAACCGGAATCGATATGCTCTGCGTTGTCTCATCGAAGCGGCTGATGGGAAGCAGGCCCTTGTAATAGATGACATCCTGCTTCTTGCCGCCTGGATAATGATTCGTGACCTGGACGAAATGGTCGGAAGCTTGGCGCACCTCGGCCCGCGTGCCCTGCCGCTCCAGAACGAAGCCCTGCTTGGCCGTCTTGGCATCAGGGCACGTGCCGGCTAGGGCAGGGGCAGCGATGAGCGTGGCAAAAACGAAGAGAAATATCTGTTTGAACATATCCGGCCGGAGCTCTTTCGAAGTTCGCGCAATCATAGCCGGGAGCATGACTTGAAACAAGATTACAGATCTATTTGTATGATTTATTCGAAAGTCGGCTTGCGCGCGACGGCGTTTCGCATTCGAGTGCTGACGAAGGACGCTTGCGACAGGAACAGATGCTAACCCATGCCGGTTTTCCGGCTCCTGTTCCGCCCCAGATGAAGGCCGGAAGGCCTTGAGATTTCAAGAGGAGCACAGAATGGCTGGAAAGCCTCACCGCCTCACCCCCGATCAGCTCCGCTCGCGGCTCTGGTTCGACAACCCGGACAATCCGGGCATGACAGCGCTCTACCTCGAGCGTTACCTGAATTTCGGCCTGACGGGTAAGGAGCTTCAGGGCAAGAAGCCGATCATCGGCATCGCCCAGACCGGCTCGGATCTCTCCCCCTGCAACCGGCACCACCTCGAGCTTGCCAAGCGTGTGCGCGATGGCATCACAGCTGCGGGCGGCATCGCTTTCGAGTTTCCGTGCCACCCTATTCAGGAGACCGGCAAACGGCCCACCGCCTGCCTTGACCGCAACTTGGCCTATCTCTCCCTGGTCGAGGTTCTTTACGGCTATCCGCTCGACGGCGTCGTGCTGCTGACCGGCTGCGACAAGACCATGCCCGCCTGCCTCATGGCGGCGGCTACCGTGAACATTCCGGCGATCTCGCTCAATGTCGGCCCCATGCTCAACGGCTGGCACCATGGCGAGCGCACGGGCTCCGGCACCATCGTGTGGAAGGCGCGTGAGCGCCATGCCGCTGGCGATATCGACTACCAGCAGTTCATGGACATCGTGGGATCGAGCGCACCTTCCGTCGGTCATTGCAACACAATGGGCACTGCCTCGACCATGAATGCGCTGGCCGAGGCGCTCGGCATGGCGCTGCCGGGTTCTGCCGCCGTTCCGGCGCCGTATCGTGAGCGCGGCCAGATGGCTTATGAGACGGGCCTGCGCATCGTCGACATGGTGTGGGAGGATCTGAAGCCTTCCGACATCATGACCCGCGAAGCGTTCGAGAACGTGATCGTCGCCAACGCGGCCATCGGCGGTTCCACCAACGCGCCCATCCACATCAACGCCATCGCCAAGCATATCGGCGTGCCGCTCGATTGCGACGATTGGGAGCGCATCGGCTTCGAGATTCCGCTGCTGGTCAATGTGCAGCCGGCAGGCGAATATCTCGGCGAGGAATATTACCGCGCGGGCGGCCTGCCTGCGGTGATGGCCGAGCTGATCGGCGCGGGCAAGATTCACGAGAATGCCCCCACCTGCACCGGCACCACCATCGGCGAAAACTGCAAGGGCAAGTTCACCTGGGATCATGAGGTGATCCGCTCCTACGACAATCCGCTGAAGGAGAAGGCGGGCTTCCTGAACCTCAAGGGCACGCTGTTCGATTCCGCGATCATGAAGACGAGCGTGATCAGCCAGGAATTCCAGGAGCGCTACCTCAACAATCCTGACGATCCCAATGCGTTCGAAGGCCGTGTCGTCGTGTTCGACGGGCCTGAGGATTATCACCACCGCATCGACGATCCGTCACTCGACATCGACGAGCACACCATTCTTATCATGCGCGGCGCAGGACCCATCGGCTATCCGGGCGCGGCGGAGGTGGTGAACATGCAGCCGCCCGGCTCACTCATCCGGCGTGGCGTGCGGTCTCTGCCCTGTATCGGTGACGGTCGCCAATCCGGCACGTCGGGCACGCCGTCGATCCTCAACGCATCGCCTGAAGCTGCGGTCGGTGGCGGTCTCGCGTTGCTGCAATCAGGTGACCGCGTGCGCATCGATCTCAACAAGCGCAGCGCCGATATTCTGCTCTCCGCGGAAGAGTTGCAGAAGCGGCGCGCGGATCTCGAAGCACGTGGTGGTTATGCCTACCCGGCAAGCCAGACGCCGTGGCAGGAGATCCAGCGCTCGATGGTCGATCAGCTCTCGGAGGGCATGACGCTCAAGCCCGCCGTGAAATACCAGAAGGTCGCACAGACCTTCGGCGTACCGCGCGACAACCACTAGCGCGGCATAAGCCATGGCGGATCGGCTCAAAGGCAAGAAGGCGCTCGTGACGGCGGCGGGCCAAGGTATTGGCCGCGCCATCGCAGAGGCTTTTCTGCGTGAGGGTGCGAAGGTCTGGGCGGCGGATCTCGACGATGCGAAACTGCAAGGACTTGAGGGAGCAGAGCGCCGCAGGCTCGATGCTCTCTCAAGTGCGGATATAGCGTCGCTCGTCACAGATGCTGGATCGTTCGATGTGCTCGTCAACGCAGCGGGCTTTGTCCAGCACGGCAGCATTCTTGAATGCTCCGACGCGGATTGGGATTTCTCGTTCGACCTGAACGTGAAATCCATGCACCGCACGATCAAGGCGGTGCTGCCCGGCATGCTGGAGAAGGGCGCAGGCTCGATCGTCAACATCGCCTCCGGCGCGTCGTCCGTCCGCGGCATCCCGAACCGCTATGCCTATGGCGCGTCGAAGGCGGCGGTGATCGGCCTGACCAAGGCTGTCGCCGCCGATTTCATCAGACGCGGCATCCGCGCCAACGCCATCTGCCCCGGCACCGTCCAATCCCCGTCGCTCGACGAGCGCATCGCCGCGCAGGCCGAGAGTTCGGGCCAGAGCATCGATGCCGTTCGTCAGGCTTTCATCGACAGGCAGCCCATGGGGCGCCTCGGCACGCCGGAAGAAGTGGCGGCGCTTGCCGTTTATCTCGCATCCGATGAAGCGAGCTACACGACAGGGCAGATCCACTTAGTCGATGGCGGCTTTGCGCTTTAGGCCGGCGAGTACGGCGTTTCCGGCACAGGCGTGAGTGGTCCCTTGCCTTCGAACCACGACACCAGATTGTCAGCGACGAGCTGACCCATGGCGTTGCGGGTGTGGACGGAAGCGGAAGCGATGTGGGGCAGGAGAACGACCTGCTCCAAGTCGATCAGTTCCTGTCGGACGCGGGGCTCGTCCGGATAGACGTCGAGGCCTGCCGCCAGGATCGTGCCGGATTGCAGGGCGTCGATCAGCGCCTGTTCGTCCACAACGCTGCCGCGCGCCACGTTGATGAGCACTCCGTTGGGGCCGAGCGCCTTCAGGATATCGGCATTGATGAGATTTTGCGTCGCGGTGCCGCCCGGCGTGATCGCGATGAGGACATCGCAATCTTCCGCCATGCCCAGAAGTGTCGGATGATAGGGATAGGCGACGTCAGTCTGACGGTTGCGGCCGTGATAGGCAATGGCGACGCCGAAACCCTCGATCCGCGTGGCGATGGCCTTGCCGATCCGTCCCAGGCCTATGATGCCGACCTTGCGGCCTCGCAGCGTCGGCGAAAGAGGAAACGGCGCTTTCAACCAGCGGCCCTCTCGCAGATAGCGATCGGCCTGCGGGATCCTGCGCAGGGTCGCAAGCAGAAGCCCGATGGTGAGATCGGCGACCTCGTCATTCAGAACGTCCGGCGTATTGGTGACGATGATGTTGCGGCCCGCGGCCTCAGCCACGTCCACATTGTCGTAGCCGACACCGAAGCTCGAAACGATTTCGAGGTTGGGCAGGCTTTCGAACAATCGGCTATCCATGCGCCCATAAAGCGTACTGGTCGCCACGCCGCGAATGCGCGTGCCGATGTCGCGCAGGTAAGCTTCGGGATCGTCATACTCCCAAAGACGGTGGAGGGTGGAGGCCTTGTCCAGCGCCTCGATGACGACAGGCATCATGGGGGCTGTCATCAGGATGTCGGCTTTACTCATCCGGCTCTCTCCCAGTTATTTCTGCTTCTAGCCTATAACGCAGCGGGAGGATGCCCCGCCTCGCATGGCCTCATTGATGGTTTTGGCTTCCCGCTGAAGCGCCGCCTTCACATCCTGGGGCAGGTCGAGCCAGTGGCAACCGCGCAAAGCCGCCTCCAGTGCGTAGAGAGCATTCAGGTTTACCTGGCGCGGCATCATGAACTTGATGCGGCGGTAGGCTTCCACCGGGCCGATGGCGCGAAGCTCCTGAACCGTGCGGATACCGGCTTCCGCAAGCCAGCCCTCGGTCACGGGACCGAGGCCGGGGAGGCTGCTGACAGGTGCATCGTTCATGGACTCAGGCTACTTTTCGGGCGCGTTCACGGGAGAGCAAGTAAAGCCCCGATGCGATGACGATGCCAGCCCCGACGAAGGTCCATAGATCGGGCCAGTCGCCGAAGATGAGGTAGCCGAGCGCCAGCATCCAAATGATCTGGGTGTAGATGAAGGGTGCGAGGATTGCCGCCGGCGCCCGGGAGTGAGCCAGCACGAGCATCCATTGTCCGAAGGTTGCCCCCGCGCCGATGGAGATCAAGCCGATCCAGGTGGCAAGCGTCGGGGGCGCTGTCCAGAAGAAGGGGATGGCGGGGGCCAGGAGAATAACCCCGGCGACTGAGGAATAGAGCATCGTGGTCGCCGTGGAATCGCGCGAGGCGAGCATACGGGTCACGATGATGAAGAGCGCATAGCAGATGGCGTTCGCGATGGAGAGCAGCACGGCCGGGTGCATCAGGCCCATGCCGGGCCGCGTGATGATGAGAACCCCGATAAAACCGACACCGATGGCGATGAGACGGCGCTTGCCCACCCATTCCCCGAGAAACGGCCCGGCCAGAAGGGCCACGATGAGGGGAGTCGCGAAAGTGATCGAGGTCGTCTCGACGAGCTGCAGATATTTCAGGGCGATGAAATTACAGATGGTCGAGCCGAGCAGCAGGAGCGACCGCAGGAGCTGCAGGGGAAGCCTTCTGGACCGCAGCACGCCGGGCGTGTTGTGCGGATTGATGACGAGAGCCGTCATGAAGGCGCCGGACAGATAGCGCGCCCAGACAGTCACGACCGGGTCCATGGATTGGTTGACCCATTTCGCTATCGTGTCCGTGCAGGAAAAGCAGAAGATCGTCGCGCACATGAGCGCGATGCCTGTCCAGCGGCGCTGGTCGGACAGGGTTCTGTCGGTGGGCGAGGAGATTGCAGGATTGGCCATTACGGCAATGCTAGCCGCTCGCCCTGTTCAGGACGAGTGCCAAAGCCGCACGGCCCTCCTGCGTTCAGGGCAGAGGTTCAGGGGGGATTGTCAGGCGGTCGCGACCATGACGGGCTCTTCGCTGCCGAGGTCTTCCAGGTCGTCGTCTGCCTCGAAGCCGGTCTGGTCGGCGCCCGTGAGGCCGGCGAGGTTCTTTGCGGCCTTGCGCAACAGCTTGCGAAGACGCTTGCGGTCCTTGTTGTCGAAGCCCGCAAGAAGCTCTCCTTCGACCTCAGCCCAAAGGGCGTCGATGGAGGCGGCCTTGCGTTTGCCTTCCTTGGTGAGCTTCACGCGCACGACGCGCGCATCGCCCGGCTCCGTATGACGCTCGACGAGTTTCAGGGTGGAAAGGCGGGAAACCGTCTTCGAAGCGGTGGGGGGACGCACGCGCAGGATGGCGGCGAGGTCGCCCATGGTCATGGGGCCGGAGCTTGCGAGAGCCTGGAGAACCTGCTCCTGGCCCGCGAAAAGACCCAGTTCCGAGAGCTTGTCGCCCGTGCGGCTGCGATGCAGGCGCGAGGTTTGGACCAGGGCCCAGCCGACGCTTTTGATGCCCGGATGCACGATGTCCTTGTCCATGTCTTCCCCCATTATGAGCGACCGTGCAGGAACCATGTGCCGGAACTCGTGACGTTTCGATGACAGAAAGATAACAAATCGGAGAACCCACAGGCACGCCTGCCGATCATGTGCTCCGGGACACAGCGCTCTCATGCCACCGCCGCAAAAGAAACTGCGTCAGGGCACTTAAGCAAAGAAATAGAGTAACGCCCAAAACCGCCAAAAGGACAAGGGCTGCGAAAAGACGGGGGATATTGAGACGGTACTGGCTTTCGATGATGCGATAGGCGAGGCCCGAGCCGGCCCCTGCGGAGCCTGCCGCCATTTCGGCCACCACGGCGCCGACGAGGGACAGGCCGCCCGCGATCCGCAACCCCGCAAGGAAAGCGGGCAGGGCGGCAGGGCGGCGCAGATACCAGAGCGCTTTCAGACGCGCCTGAAGGCGGGCGATCCGATCCTGGCGTGCGGGAGCGCCATAAAGTTGAAACAGCTCCAGAAGATTCCTGTCGACGGATTGCAGGCCCAGCATGGTGTTGGACAGCATGGGAAAGAAGGCGACGAGCCAGGCGCAGGCCAGCACCGCCAGATCCTGCCGTATATAAATGAGAAGCAGGGGTGCGATGGCGATGACGGGCGTCACCTGCAGCACGACGGCGAAAGGGTAGAGCGAATATTCGACGACGCGCGAGAGACTTAAGGTGACAGCGAGCGCTACGCCGCCGATGACCGCGAGGGCAAGCGCAATGAGCGTGGTCTCGACGGTGACGAGAAGCGATGCGGACAGAAGCGCCCGGTCGCTCCACATCGTTGCGGCGATCAGGCTCGGTGCGGGGAGGATATAGGGCGGAATTTCCTGAAGCCGCACGGCTGCCTCCCAGGCAGCGATGGCCAGCAGAATGACGGCGATTGGCAGAATGATCCTGAGCGTTTTCCAGGTACGGATCATCGCAAATCCTCCCCGTGCATCGCCGTCATGAGCGCATGAGAAACATCGCGGCAGAGTTCCGCATAAAGCAGGCTGGTGCGAAACTCGTCACCACGCGTTCGTTGCGGCTCGCCTGCGATCTCCGTGACGATGCGACCGGGGCGCGGCGACAGGATGGCGATGCGGTTCGAGAGATAGGCGCTCTCGTAAACCGAATGCGTTACGAACACGATGGTGCAGCGGAGCGTGTTCTGAAGCGCGAGAAGATCGTCGTTCAGCTTGAAGCGCGTGATCTCGTCGAGAGCCGCGAACGGCTCATCCATCAAGAGTAATTTCGGATCGACGATCAGTGCGCGGGCAATCGACACCCGCATCTTCATGCCGCCGGAGAGTTCACGCGGATAGGCTTTCGCGAAATCCTGCAAGCCGACGAGGGACAGGCATTCCGCAATCCGGTCCCTCGCGTCGCGCTTTGGGATACCGCGCAGGCGTAAGGGGAGCCATACATTGTCGGCCACATTGGCCCATGGCATCAGGGTCGGTTCCTGAAAGACGAAACCGATCTCGCCGCGATGATCCGCATGCGATGCTCCCGGCCAAACGATGCTGCCGGATGTCGGATCGGCAAGTCCTGCGATCAGGCGAAGCACCGTCGATTTCCCGCAGCCGGAGGGACCCAGAAGAGAGATGAAATCTCCGATGCGTATATCGAGGCCGAGACCTTCAAGCGCCGTCACGCCATTGGCGAATGTCTTCGAGACGCCGTGCAGGGACACGAGCGTGGAAGCGGTCTCAGTCATGGCACGTGCAGCGCTGCACAAGGCGCGATCCTTATTGCTTCTTGAGATCGAGGCCGACGCCCTTGTTCACGAATTGCAGCGTGTATGCCTTCGTGTAATCGAGATCGGCCTTGAAGAGTCCGGCCTTCACCATCTTCTCGAAGAAGTCCTTCATGCGTGCATCCGACATGGCGCCGATGCCGAGGCTCAACGCATCGCCTGAATCGACGATGCCGTATTCCTTCATTTTGGCGCGCGAATAGGCGAGAAGTTCATCGGTCATTTCCGGGTTGTCGCGCTTGATGAGCGCGTTCGCCTTGGAATTGTCACTATTGAGATAATTGTACCAGCCGATGGTCGAGGCGTCGACGAAGCGCTGCACCAGATCCGGGTCCTTCTCCACGATCTCGCGGCGCGTCTCGACCGTGGTCGAGTAGGTACTGAAGCCGTGATCCGCGAGCAGGAACACATTCGGCTTGAAGCCGGCGGCCTGCTCGATCACGAGCGGCTCGGAGGTTGCATAGCCCTGTTGGACGGCCTGCTTGTTCGCGATGAAGGGCGCGGGGTTGAAACCGTAGGGCTTCATCTGCTCGTCCTTGAAGCCGAACTCGACCTTCATCCACTGATAGAAGGTGGCAAAGCCGTCCTTCGACAGGAGAATGTCGTTCGATTTTTTCAAGTCCTCGAACGTGTCGAGGCCCTGTCCCGGATGACTGAGAAGGACCTGCGGCTCCTTCTGGAAATGGGCTGCGACGACGACCGTCGGGATATTCTTCTCGACCGCCGAAAAGCCCTGAATGAGGCTGCCGCCCATATAGAAGTCGAGCTTGCCGACGCTCATGAGCATGCGGTTGTTGGCGCGCGGGCCGCCGGGAACGATGGAGACCTTCAGACCGTACTTTTCGTAAGTGCCGTCGGCGAGGGCTTGGTAATAGCCGCCATGCTCTCCCTGAGCGAGCCAGTTGGTGCCGAAGGTCACCTCACGCAACGGCTGCTGCGCCACGGCGGAGCCGCCAAGGCAGATCGCCAGAAAACCGGCCAACCAAGCGTTCAGCTTCATCACTTAACCTCATGACACCGGCAGGCATGGGCCTGCCCTCAAGGCAGAGCTTCTGCGCGGTTCAGGCGTGCTTGGCAAGGTCACAATGCAAGGTCAGTGGAGGGGACGGGAATCCAGAGTGCTGTGCTTGTGGGTGGATCCCCTTCCCTCGCTTCGCTGGGCCTAAGGATGACACGGATTTGTCTGTCAAAGAACATGTGGGAACGGCCTCGCGGCGTGTTTCGCCCGAGGGTTATTGGGTCGAGGGAGGGCGCGAGGAGGCGTCCGGCTCGTGTGTGTGTTTGTGTTGAGAACCTGACGGCTCCCCGCGCACGGTTTTTTTAGGCGTACACCGCGTCTTGCAGCGGAGGGCCTCCTGTCAACGGGCTTGCGACACCCACAGCAGGACCGTGCCCGATCCCACAATCACGACGCCTCGCGAGCGCGCCCCTCGGTGGATCAGGCTGTGCCAACCATAGCCAAGGTTAGGAGGATTGTCAAGAACAAATGCAGAACATGACGGTGCGCCTACCTCACCTCAAGCCGTCATCCCGGACGGAGCGCAGCGCAGATCCGGGATCGTCATCAGAAAAGAGCGCTGTCATTCCGGGGCCGCGCCGTAGGCGTGGAAACCCATAACCACGGCGTTGCAAGAAAAGCGCTTCGATCTGCACAGCCTTATCCTGTACCTGCGGTGGTTATGGGTTCCGGGCTCTCGCTCATGCTCGCCCCGGAATGACAGAGAGGCGTGCTCGGTTCTGCACCCGATCCCGGATCGGCTTGCGCCGTCCGGGATGACTGCTTGGTGTCATTCGCGCGTCATCGCCGGCCTTGGGTCGGTGATCGCGATGATCTGAAGCACTGCGCCCTTCCGAACGCTATTGCCGGGACAAGCTCCGTCATGGTGTGGGGAACGTCAGCCTCACTCCACCGACCAAGGATAGGTCCAGGTTTCCGTCAGCGTCCGGTTGCCGGCCTTCAGGAAGGCGCGCAGGTCGGTGGATTGGCCGGCCTCCAGCTTCACGTCGATGGCGGCGCGGAAGCCCCCGGTGTGGTCGTTGGGCATGAGGAAGGTGTTGGTGATCTGGCCGACCGAGGTGGAGGGAACGATTTGCACCTGGTCCGGCGCGCTGAAGTAATAAGGCAGGTTGCCGCCGGCGAAATCGATGATGAAGCGCCGGTGCTTGGGATCGCTGGGCGCGTTCGAGCCGCTGGCGCGGGGCGGGGTCTGGAAGGTGTTGATCGCCTTGCCGCCGGGATGCATCGCGCCGATGGCGCCCGCCGCCCGCAGGCGATAGGAGAGGGTGACCTCCTGGCCCGGCTCGAAAGGACGCGAGGGCTGCCAATAGGCCACGATATTGTCGTGGGTCTCGTCCTGTGTCGGAAGCTCAACAAGCTCCACGAAGCCCTCGCCCCATTCGCCGATGGGCTCCACCCAATAACCGGGGCGCTGGTGATAGCTGGCTTCCAGGTCCTGGTAGTTTTCGAACACCCGGTCCCGCTGCATGAGGCCGAAGCCGCGCGGATTGTTGTCGCTGAAGGAAGAGATCGCCTTCTTGCCCGGGTTGCGAAGGGGCCGCCAGATCCACTCACCCTGCCCGGACTGCATCAGCAAGCCATCCGAATCGTGGATCTCCTGACGGTAATCGTCCGTGGGTTTCTTGTCGTTCTCGCCCTCGAAATACATGGAGGTGAGGGGGGCCACGCCTACATTCTCGAGCCGCTGGCGCGGGAACAGCGTGGCCGTGACGTTGAGCGTCGTTTCCTTGGACGGATAGATCACGAAGCGATAGGCGCCGGTCACCGAGGGGCTGTCGAGCAGGGCGAAGATCGTGGCCCGGTCATCCTCGGGCTTGGGCATTTCGACCCAGAATTCGCGGAAATGCGGAAACTCCTCCGTCTCCCCGCCTTCCACGTTGAGGGCAAGACCACGGGCCGAGAGGCCGTATTTCTGGCCCTGGCCGAGGAAGCGGAAGTAGCTCGCGCCGAGGAAGGCGATCAGCTCGTCGAACACTTTCGGGTTGTTGAGCGGGTAATGCAGGCGGAAGCCCGCAAAGCCCAGATTCACCGGCAGGGGACGCTCGATCTTGTTGCGGCCGTAATCGAACAGCTCGCGCTGATAGGGGATCGGCGTCGGTACGCCGTCGCGGATGATATTGACCGTGACCGGGCGCTGATAAAGGAAGCCGAGATGGAACAGCTGCATGCGGAACGGCCCGTTGCCGGAGGCAAGCAGGGCTTTATCCGTGCGGAAGCGGATGTCCCGGTAATCGTCGAAGCTGAGCCGGTTCAGGGGCTCCGGCAGCTGCGTGGGCACGGGATCGAACGGAGCCGCCGACAATTCCCGCGCGCGGCGCACCACTTCCTCGAACCGGAACGGATTGGGCGCCGGTGCGCCGTTCTGCTGCTGCGCGTGAGCCTGCTGTGCCCAAGCCGGCAGGGCGGTGGCGGCGAGCAGGCTTTGCAGAAGGCGTCGGCGGGACAGATGCATCATGGTCGCGGAACTGTTCTCTATATAAGGAAAATGACGAGCTTGGCTTGAGCCGGAATATGGGCGTCAACCCTCATCCCGTGGACCTGTTCCGCTTAATGGAAGCTGAATGGTGATGCGATCAAGACACAGGCGCGGACAGGGTTAAAAAAATGTCCCGGATACCCCGAATAGCTATTGTGATCAGGGGCGAATGCGCTTATTTCACTCTTGCCCAATTTCGCACGTGCCTGTGGTCGTGTGTCGGTTGGTGGGCATCCGGACAAGAGGCCGGACAGCCGCCCGAGAGCATCCTAGCTCTCGACTACCCCTAACCGGCAGCCGGAGGCGAAAACCGGCGCACCCCGTTCTCAACGGGGGACGCGACTTAAAGCAACGACGAACGGGCTTTTTTGGTCTCGTTGGCCCTCCAAAGGTCAACACCGAAGAGGCTTGTTTATCATTGCCAGGCGTGCGGACGGGAACTCCCCATCCAATCCACGGCAGCATCGTCGGGTGAAGAGCCCATCGCCGCTACGCGTGTCTCCATCGCACGAAGCGGGATGCATCTTCTCTCGCTGACGCCGGACGGCAGAATGTTCTGACCGTTCAGATTTCAATCCGGAGGCTGGACAAGACCTCCATTGAACCTGTGGTGGGGAGAGCGCCATGACTGAGCGTATTCGCGAATTCCTGCGTAACCGACGTGAGGACGGCCCGTGCGTGGTCGTCGACCTCGAAGTCGTGCGCGAAAATTACTCCAAGTTTGCCCGTGCGCTCCCGGACACGCGTGTCTTCTACGCTGTGAAGGCTAATCCGGAGCCGCAGGTGCTCAAGCTCCTGGCCGAGCTCGGCTCGTGCTTCGATACGGCGTCCGTGGTCGAAATCCAGCTTGCGCTGGATGCCGGCGCGACGCCCGAGCGCATCTCCTTTGGCAACACGATCAAGAAGGAGCGCGACATCGCTCGTGCGCTTGAGCTTGGCGTTCGCCTCTATGCGGTCGATTGCGAAGTCGAAGTCGAGAAGATCGCCCGCGCTGCCGCCGTTGCCGGTGTTGCTGCCTCTGACGTGAAGGTGTTCTGCCGCATTCTGTGCGACGGCGCCGGCGCCGAGTGGCCGCTCTCCCGCAAGTTCGGCTGCGTGCCGGAGATGGCGGTGGACGTGCTCGAGCATGCGGTTCGTCAGGGCCTGGAGGCTTACGGCGTATCGTTCCACGTGGGTTCGCAGCAGCGCAACACGGAAGCCTGGGATCAGGCTCTCGGTTCCGCTTCCGCAATCTTCCGTGAATGCGCGCATCGCGGCATCCACCTGTCGATGGTCAACCTCGGCGGCGGCTTCCCGACGAAGTATCTGAAGTCGGTGCCTCAGGTGAAAGCCTACGGCGAGTCGATCTTCCGCGCGCTGTCGAAGCATTTCGGCAACCGCATTCCGGAGACGATCATCGAGCCGGGCCGCGGCATGGTCGGCAATGCGGGCATCATCGAGGCCGAGGTCGTTCTCGTCTCGAAGAAGAGCCGTGATGAGGACGAGGTGCGTTGGGTCTATCTCGACATCGGCAAGTTCGGCGGTCTCGCCGAGACGATGGACGAGTCGATCCGCTACCCGATCCGCAGCGAGCGCGACGGCGACCGCACGGTGCCTTGCGTGCTGGCTGGCCCGACCTGCGACTCTGCCGACGTTCTCTACGAGAAGGAGCCCTACATGCTCCCCGTCTCGCTGGAGATCGGCGACAAGGTGCTGATCGAAGGCACGGGCGCCTACACGACCACCTATTCGGCGGTCGCGTTCAACGGCTTCCCGCCGCTGAAGTCCTACGTGATCTAAAGCATTTTCCGCAAAAGTGGTCTTCCGGTTTTGCGAAAGAAAATGCGACTTTAGAAAGTCACGTCCCGCCTGCCTCGTGAAATGAGGCAGGCACCAACCTCAACGAAGTTGTCCCGGACGGCTTGCTCAGTTTGAGCAAGTGCGAGGGCTGTCGCTCACCCCACGTGTATTGGGAGGCCACGGCCATGATCACGATTCGCGAAGAATCCTTCCACGATGTCGAAGCGCGCGAGGCGCTTCTCGATGCCTGCTTCGGGCCTGCCCGATTCCAGAAGACCTGCGAGCGCTTGCGCGAAGGCCGCAAGGCGGCCGACGGTCTGTCGCTGGTGATCGAGCAGAACGATGAGATCGTCGGCACGGTGCGCCTGTGGCACATCTGTACCGGTCCAAATCGTCCGGCGCTGATGCTCGGCCCGCTCGCCGTCGATCCGTCGCTCCAGAGCCTCGGCCTTGGGGCTAAGCTCATGCGCGAATCGCTGAAGCGTGCAACTGACCTCGGCCACAAGGCGGTGCTGCTGGTGGGCGATGCGCCTTACTACGAGCGCTTCGGCTTCTCGACCGAGAAGACCGGTGCGCTCTGGCTGCCGGGTCCTTACGAGCGCGACCGCTTCCTGGCGTTGGAGCTCGATGGCGGATACCTCGACAACACGCGCGGTCTCGTTGCGGCCACGGGCGCCTTCGAGGAGAAGCCGGATCTCGCGGCGTTGGTCGCTGCTGCGGCGCAGGGTGCGCTCAGCAAATACCGTCCGGCTGCTTAACTTTCCTGCGATCTGCCCGAGAGCCTCTTACTTGGCTCTCGGGTTCGGCAGCACGAAGGTCACGCCCGCAGCCACGATCATGTAGGCGGCAAAGCCGAGCACTATCGACTCAAGACTGACTCCCGCATCGATCAGAAGCCCGATGGCGCCCGGCGTTGCGGCGGAGGCGACGACCATCATCGCGCCTGCGATGGCGCGGATTTTTCCCAGATGCGTCGTGCCGAACAACTCGGCGAGAACAGCAGCGATCACCACGTTGGTGCAGCCGGATGTGAGGCCGATCAGGCCGAAAAACAGAAGCGGCAGGAACGGGTGCTCAAGCGTTGCGAGACAGATGGAGGCCGCCGTCATCCCGGCGAGATAAAAATGGCTGAGGCGCACCGCGCCGAAACGGTCGACGAAGCTGCCTGCGCTCATGGCGACGACGACGGACACCAGGGCGAATGTGGTGATGCTGCTGGCGAGCAGTTCCAGCGACCAGCCTTTCACCTCGGCGATGAAGCGCTGATGGAAGAAATAAGCGGTCATGATGGCGGGATAGCCGATCATGGTCGGCACGAGGGCGAGGAAGCGCCAATCCTTCACGATCTCGAGCCATGACGGTCCCGGCGCACTCGATGCTTTGAGATGTGTGCCTCCCTGAAGGTCGGGATCCTTCCGCCGGAGCAGGAATCCGAGAAGCCAGCCGATGCACAAGGCGGCCACGAGGATAAGCGCGGCGATGCGCCAGGTCCCCGTCCATCCAAAGCCCGCGATGAGCAGGAGCGCGACGCCCGGCAACGTGGCTTCGCCCGCCGGAAAGCCGAGAGCCGCCACGCCGAGCGCGCGGCCGCGTATGCCCTCATGAAGGCGCGCCGTGCTCATGACGCCCGCATGGCTCAGCATGCCCTGCCCGAAGAGGCGTAAGCCGAACAGGCTTAAACCCAGCACAAGCAGATTGGGCGCGAAGGACAGGCTCAGCGCGGCGCAGGCGATGCCGATGAAGGCGATGGTGGCATAGAGACGGATATTCACCCGGTCGATCATGCTGCCGACCCAGATCATCAGGAGGCCGGACGACAGGGTGGCAACGGAATAGATCGAGCCGAAAGTGCCGTTGGTAAGCCCGAACGCGTCGCGGATATTGGGGCCTGACAGGGAGATGAAGAAGGTCTGCCCGAAGGACGACAGGAATGTGAGGGCGAAGCCCAGGCCGATCACACGCCCGTGGCGTATGAGGAGTTCATGGAATTTCATCGGTCTTCGAGTCGGGCATCAACAAGGGAACCGTATCATGAAGCCTTGTTTCACAATGTCGAGGCCCCAAATGGGCATGGCAGGGCCTCATTCCGTCATCCGGCCTTCGCCGCCCGCAGGGAAATTGCCGAACAGACTGGCCGGATACAGCCAGGCATTGACCCCGAGGGTTCCTCAATCCTAGATGCGCCCGGAACCGTTCAACCCGGAGACATTTCTTCCCATTCCAGGCTTCCGAAGGAGAATCATAGATGACCACTTGGCCTGTCCACGCCCGCATCAGCGGCCCCATCGTGATGATCGGCTTCGGCTCGATCGGCCAGGGCACCCTGCCGCTCATCGAACGTCATTTCGAATATGACAAAAGCCGCTTCGTGGTCATCGATCCGCAGGAGAAGCACAAGGAACTCCTCGACGAGCGCGGCATCCGCTTCATCCAGCAGGCCGTAACCAAGGAGAATTACCGCGAGCTGCTCACGCCGCTGCTGACCGCAGGCGGCGGGCAGGGCTTCTGCGTCAACCTCTCGGTGGATACGGGCTCCGTGGACATCATGGAGCTGTGCCGCTCGCTCAACTGCTTCTACATCGACACCGTCAACGAGCCCTGGGCCGGTTTCTACTTCGACAAGAGCAAGGGCGCAGCCGCGCGCACGAACTTCGCGCTTCGTGAGATCACCATGGAGGCGCGCAGGCGCAATCCGGGCGGCACCACGGCAGTCTCCTGCTGCGGCGCCAATCCCGGCATGGTCTCCTGGTTCGTGAAGCAGGCGCTGGTGAATGTCGCGGGCGATCTCGGCATCTCCTATGACGAGCCGAAAAGCCGCGACGATTGGGCGAAGCTTGCGCAGCAAGTCGGCGTGAAGGGCATCCACATCGCCGAGCGCGACACACAGCGCGCCAAGTCCGAAAAGCCCATGGGCACCTTCGTGAACACATGGTCGGTGGATGGCTTCGTGTCGGAAGGTCTACAGCCGTCCGAACTCGGCTGGGGCACCCATGAGAAATGGATGCCGGATAATGCCAGCACGCTCGGCCCCGACGCGCAGGCGATCTACCTGCTTCAGCCGGGAGCTGCCACGCGCGTGCGCACCTGGTGCCCGACGCCCGGCTCGCAGCACGGCTTCCTCGTCACGCATAACGAGGCGATCTCGATTTCGGATTATTACACCGTGCGCGAAAACGGAAAGGCCGTGTACCGCCCGACCTGTCACTACGCCTATCATCCCTGCAACGAAGCGGTGCTCTCGCTGCACGAGATGTTCGGCAATGCCGGCGTAGCGCAGGAGAAGCAGCACATCCTCGACGAGAACGAGATCGTGGACGGCGTCGACGAGCTCGGCGTGCTGCTCTACGGCCATGACATGAACGCCTATTGGTACGGCTCGCAGCTCTCCATCGAAGAGACGCGCCGCATCGCGCCCTACCAGAACGCTACGGGCTTGCAGGTGACCTCGGCCGTGCTCGCGGGCATGGTGTGGGCGCTGGAAAATCCGGAAGCCGGCATCGTGGAAGCCGACGAGATGGATTATCGCCGCTGCCTCGAAGTGCAGATGCCCTATCTCGGCCCCGTGAGCGGGTTTTATACCGATTGGACCCCGCTCAAGGACCGCCCCGGCTTCTTCCCGGAGGACATCGACTCCTCCGATCCGTGGCAGTTCCGAAACGTGCTGGTGCGCTGACGCGCTGACGGCCATCCCCGGCGGTCCTGACGGATTGCCGGGGATGAAACTGGAGGGTTCTGGCATGCCTCATTTCGAGGAATTCTACGCCGACAAGCTGCGCGGCGGTCTCGGTGTCGTCGATGCCGGGGCCGTTCTCGACCTGCGTGGCGCGACCCGCGAGCAGGCTGCGGCTTCACTGCAGGACATGCTTGAGCGAAGCCGCTTCGCGCAAGCGAAGTCCGTTGCCGTGCGTCTTGACCCGCCGCCGGAAGGCGGCGGCGAAACGCTCTTCCAGCCCATCGGCAAGGCGCTCCTGGAAGCTAAGAAACGCGGCTGGATCGACCGCTTGCAGACGCTGCCTGCGGGTGATGGTCTTGGGTTTTACGTGGTGCTGTCCGGAAAGCCGGAGCGCGAGTCTTAGGCGCGCGCAACATCGCGCGTACGCGGCCGTCGTCTCAGGCTGCGCAAGAAACCCGCAAGCAGCAGAACGCCGCCCCATACCATGATGAAGCCGATGGCCGTGGAGAGAAGGCCTTCCTCCGTCACCGGCATCGCCGGCTCGAAATCGTGATAGGCGGCTTCCATCACGTCCTGGTCGCCATCGCGCAGCATTAGGGCGACGCGGGCGAAGGGGCCTGCTTGCATCATGGCTTCGCGATGGGTCTGCAATCGGCCAAGACGCTCCACATTGGCCTGCATCGCCACGCCCTGGCGGCTGATGAGATCGTCGGGGCTCGAACGTAATCGTGCGATGGCAGTGCCTTGCGTCTCGTTGTTGACGCTCGCATCCGCATCGAAGCGCGCGATCACGCGCTGCAATTCGTCGATGGCGCCGCCGAGGCGCTGGCGGTATTGCTGCGAATATTCCGGCCCCTGCGAGGCGACGATGCCGCCGAAGATGCCGAGACCGAAAGCAATGATGCGGACAACTCGTGGCAAGCTTTTACCTCCTTAAAGGTCAAGAGCCTCGCGGATATCTTGTTCCGTTATCTCATCCAGCGTCTTCTGCACCTTGAGGGCGCGGGTCTTCTGTCCAGGCTCCATAACCAGGATGACCGTCTCAAGTCCCGGGCAGCCGGGATCGTTGCAGACGATCTCGTTCACGGCAAAGGCCGTGTCGGGGGAGGCCTGAAGAACCGTGCGCGCCAGTTCCTTCACCCGCTCCACGGCCTCCCGGTCGGGCTTGGGCAGGCCGAAGGTCCCTCTCAGAAAACCGCCGAACAGGGCCACGGGCGACCTCATGTGGGCAAGGTCAGGATACCGGCCTGACCGTCCTCGCAGCCGAAGGCGAGGCGCTTTCCGCCCTTGTCCCAGGCAAGCGCGGTGACGCCGCTTCCCTTCACGGCGGGGCGCACCAGAAGCTCTGAGGCGTCGTTCAGGCGGATCAGCAGGATGCAGCCGTCCTCATAGGCCACGGCGAGCACCAGGGTGTTGGGGTGGAAAGCCACGCGGCTCACCTTGGCCGGGCGCACGCCGCATTCGCGCGGGGCCTTGCCCATGGGGCCTTCCTTCGACTCGAAAGGCCAGATGATCGCCGCTTCCGCGCCCGAGGTGGCCAGCCACTTGCCGTCATGCGACCACGTAAGCGAGCGCGTCTTCGACGGGTAGCCGCTCATGCGCATGTGACCCTTGTCGGGAATCAGCCGCCAGCCGTGCAGGGCGTTCTCCTGCATGGAGGTGACGATGAAGCGCGCATCGGGGGACCAGGTCACGTCGATATGCGAGCCTTTCCAGTCGAGCGCTTCGGGCTTGGTCTCGGTATTCGGGAACCACAATGTCGCGCCGTTATAGTGCGAAATAGCCAGGCGATAGCCCTTGGGTGCGAAGGCGAGGCCGCGCGCGGTGGAGGGCACTTCGAGGACCTTTTCCTTGCCCTTGTCGTCGCGGGCGAACACGCGCTTGCCGGCGGCATAGGCGAAGGCTCCGCCCGCGTTGAGCGCCAGCGCATCGATCCACGCGCCCTTGGTCTTGGCCAGGGTCTTCGTGGAGCCGTCGGCGCCTGTCACGGCCACGCGGCCATCGTCGCCACCCGTCACGAGGCGCTCGCCGTCGCTCGCGCCGACCAGGATGCCGGCATCGGGATGAGCGTCCACACGATGGCTTTCGCCGTCCTTCACCAACAGCACGCCTCCATCGGCGAGCCCGAAGGCGGCGGTGCCCTTCAACCAGCCGAGGGCGGTGACATGGGCGCCCGCATCGACGGGTGCGATGTTCTGGGTCAAGGACGGAGCAGTTTCAGGATTCATCGAGCGATCCCCTCAAAGGTGGCTCCCCATAGCATGGTTCGGGGGATGCAAGGCAAGGCGTGGGCTGAAGGCTGGCGGCTCTAGGGGAAGATAGAGCGGATGCCCCATCGCGGTAAGCCTTCTGGGTCATGGCATGCGGACAGAAGGCTCGTCATATGGTCTTCGATCTGGAGGAATTGCGGTATGCGGATTTTGCTGGCGCTCGCTTTTGTCATCACGGGGCTCGGCGTGACCGAGACCTCTGCGCAAACGGTGGAGGACGCTCTGCCTCAGCAGCGGGATGTACAGAAGGCAACCTGCCAGAAAGAGGCGCGGCTGATCTATCGGAACGGCCGCAACACATCCAGCCAATGGCTGATCCAGGTGCAGGAAACCCGCAAGGCCTATGTCCAGGATTGCATGACGAAAGCCGGGTTCGCCATCGAGCCGCTCCACGCGATGGACCGCTCAGGAATTGTTGGGATTCCTGAGCGCAGATGATGTCAGGCCGCGCAGGCGAGGAAGCCTTCGCGGATCGCCTTCTCGTTCAGGTCGCGGCCGATGAAGACGACCTTCGAGGTATGTTTCTCGCCCGGCTTCCACTCGCCCTGCACGTCGCCGTCCAGGATCATGTGAACGCCCTGGAACACGAAGCGCTTCGGCTCATTCGGGAAAGCGACGATGCCCTTGCAGCGCAGGATGTTCGGGCCCTCGACCTGGGTCAGATTCGAGATCCACGGCATGAACTTTTCCGGGTCCACTTCGCCGTCGATCTTCACTGATACCGATTGCATATCCTCATCGTGATGATGGTGATGGCCTTCTTCCAGGAAGTCGGGCTCGATCTCGATGATGCGGTCGAGATCGAAGGCCTTGCGGTCGAGCACCTCGGAGATCGGGATGGCCGCGTTCTGCGTGCGGTGGATCTTCGCATAAGGGTTGATGGCGCGGATGCGCGCCTCGACCTCGCCCAGCTCCTGCTCGTTCACGAGATCGATCTTGTTGAGGATGATCACGTCGGCGAAGGCGATCTGGTTCTTGGCTTCGGGCGCATCCTTCAGGCGGTCGGAGAGCCACTTGGCATCGGCCACCGTCACCACGGCGTCGAGGCGCGCGGCGTCGGACACGTCCTGGTCCATGAAGAAGGTCTGCGCGACGGGGGCAGGGTCCGCAAGGCCCGTGGTCTCGACGATGATGGCGTCGAACTTGCCCTTGCGCTTCATCAACCCGTCGAGAATGCGGATCAGGTCTCCGCGCACGGTGCAGCAGATGCAGCCGTTGTTCATTTCGAACACTTCCTCGTCCGCGCCGACGACGAGCTCGTTGTCGATGCCGATCTCGCCGAATTCATTGACGATCACGGCGTATTTCTTGCCGTGCGGTTCGGTGAGGATGCGGTTGAGCAAGGTGGTCTTGCCGGCGCCGAGATAGCCGGTGAGGACGGTAACGGGGATCTTGTCGGTCATCGGATCAATCCAAAAGGCAGAATTACAAGTGTCATCCCCGGCGGTCCTTTAGGACCGGGAAGGGGATCCACCCACGCGTGCGGCGCCATGGATTCCCTTCCCTCGCTGCGCTCGCCGGGAATGACACTGGCGTGCGTACGAGAGAAAATGCTTCAGCTCGACAGAGCCGCGCTGAAAGCTCTTATATTGTGTCTCATCATGTCAATGTAAGTGCCGGCGGGGCCGTTCGCATCGGAGAGCGCGTCGGAATAGATCCTCTCGCCGATCTTAGCGCCCGTTTCCTTGGCGATACGCTCCATCAGGCGGGCATCCGAGACATTCTCCACGAAGACGGCGGAAATCTTCTCGCGCTTGATCTGCTGGATGATGCGGGCCACGTCCTTGGCCGAGGCCTCGGAATCCGTCGAGACGCCCTGGGGCGAGACGAAATCGATGCCGTAGGCCGCCTCGAAATAGCGGAAGGCGTCGTGCGAGGTGATGATCCGGCGCCTCTCCTGCGGGATCCGGGCGACGAGGTCCTTGAGCTCGGCCTCGAGGGCGTTGAGCTTGCCGAGATAGGCGGTGGCGTTGGCCTCGTACGCCGCCTTGCCGGGGGCGTCCGTTGCAATGAGGGCGTCGCGGATATTGGCCACGTAGATCTTGGCGTTGCCGATGCTCTGCCAGGCATGAGGGTCGAGGCTCCCATGGTCATGACCATGGCCGTGCTCTTCCTCCTCAAGTGCCTTGATGCCTTTTGAGACTTCGACCCTCGTGGCCTTGGTGCCGGAGGATTTCACCAGGCGGTCGATCCAGCCCTCGAACTTGAGGCCGTTGGAGAAGACGACCTTCGATTCGGTCAGCCGGCGGGCATCGGCGGGCGTCGGCGAATAGACATGGCCGTCGCCATTGGGGCCGACGAGGCTAATCACCTCCACGCGGTCGCCGCCCACATTGCGCACGAGATTGCCGAGGATCGAGAAGGTCGCCACAACCTTCATCTTTTCGGGCGCCTGGGCCATGGCGGGCAGGAGCGATGTGCCCAGCGCCAGAGAACCCGCAAGCAAGGACAGGGCGGTTCTTCTCGTCAGCATGATGAGATCCTTATGCGGTTTTTAAGCTTCGAGATGCTTGCCCGGCCATGCGAGCCACAGCACGCCGCCCGTCCGCCCCACCAACAGGGACGCCACATAGACGGCGCCTGCCGAGAGGATGATGGCGGGGCCGGCGGGCAGTTCCACATGGAAGGAGAGCAGAAGGCCCGCGATGCCCGACACGATTCCGATGACGATCGAAACGATCATCATCATGGTGATGTCGCTGGTCCAGAAACGCGCGGCGGCGGCGGGCAGCATCATCATGCCGACAGCAAGCAGCGTGCCGAGCGCATGAAATCCGCCGACGAGATTCAGGACCACGAGGCCGAGGAAGATGAGATGCGTCGGCGTGCCCGCGCGGCTGACCGAGCGCAGGAAGATCGGGTCCACGCATTCGAGAACGAGAGGGCGATAGAGAATTGCGAGCGCGAGCACCGTGATCGTGGAAATGGAGGCGAGCAGCAGCAGCGTGTCGTCATCAAGCGCGAGCACCGTGCCGAAGAGCACGTGGAGCAGGTCCACATTGGAGCCGCGTAAGGAAACGATGGTGACGCCGAGCGCCAGCGACAGCAGATAGAACGCGGCGAGCGAGGCGTCTTCCTTCAATGCCGTGAAGCGCGAGACGAGACCTGCAGCAACCGCAACGATCACGCCCGCCGCGAGGCCGCCGATGGTCATGGCGGGCAGCGACAATCCCGCAAGCAGATAGCCGACAGCCGCGCCGGGCAGGATGGCGTGCGCCATCGCATCGCCGGTCAGGCTCATGCGGCGCAGCATCAGGAACACGCCGATGGGGCCGCCGCCCAGCGCAATGGCGATCACGCCGACAAGCGCGCGCTGCATAAATTCGAATTCGGAGAAGGGGGTATAGAAAAGATCGAGCACGGTTGAACAATCACGCGACGTTGCGGTGGCAGACGTCCGCATGAGGATCATGCGCTTCTACCATGCGGCGGGCTTTCAAGAGATTTTCGGCGCTCAGCACATTCAGCGTATCGCCCCAGGCTACCGGCTCGCGGGCAATCAGCAGGGTCTGAGGAAACACGCGCTTGACCATGTCGAGATCGTGCAGCACCGCCACCACGGTGCGGGCTTCCGCATGCCAGCGGCGCACGATGTTCAGAAGATCGGCGGTGGTCTTGGCGTCAATGGCGGTAAACGGTTCGTCGAGCAGGATGACGGGCGCATCCTGCAAAAGCAGCCGCGCGAAGAGAGCGCGCTGCATCTGCCCGCCGGACAGAGTCGAGATCGGGCGGCGCTCGAAGCCGGTCAGGCCCACCGCTGCGAGCGCGTGCTCGATGCGGGTGCGGTCTTCGCGCGGAATACCGCCGAAGAGACCCGAGCGGGTCCACAGGCCCATGGCCACGAGATCATAGACGGAGAGCGGGAAGCTTCGGTCGATTTCCGCCGCTTGCGGCAGGTAGGCGATACCGGAAGAGGAGCCGTTCAGCCTGATACGGCCTTCGAGGGGTTTCAGCGTGCCGACGATGCCCTTGAGCAGGGTGGACTTGCCCGCCCCGTTCGGCCCCACGATGGCGGTCAGGCTGCCGGCCGGGATCTCACCGTCGAGGTGGTGAACGGCGGGCCTGCGGTCATATCCGAGGGTGACTCCATCGAAGCGGATATTGGTCAAGGGCGTTGCCATGGTCCTACCCCATCACCGCGAAGACCAGCAGCCACAGCACGCCTAAGGCAAGCCCAGCGCCTGCCATCCGCTGCCAGGCCGAGAGGCGCACCAGCGAGAAGGCCGGGGCTGCGGCAACGGCCCGGTGCTCATGGTGGTGATGATGGTGGTGGTCATGCGGCATGCCACACACATAGACCGGATCAGCGACGATTTCCAGAGGCGTATAGTATTTTATACGCCCCATCCAAAGCCATGGTTTACAAGCCTAAAATCAAAACGCCGGATGATATTGGTAGAGCCAGGTCTCGCTCAAAACCTCGTCCTCGTTGCGCAGGTAGCAGCGCATCTCGACAGGGTCTGTGCCGGTGACCGTCAGGTCGAACTGGGTTCGCCAGTGGCCGGGCACGTTGTCAGGCACAGCTTCGGTGATGACGTTCGTGAACTCGCCGCGCGATGCGGAAAGGACGGGCTTGGGGATCACACCGTTCGGCAGCTTGGTCAGAGGCTCGCCCAGGAACTCCACCATGAACTTGCGCACGCCCTTGGGGCGTGCCGTGCCGGCCTGCCCGCCATTGCCGAAGCGCGTGGCGACGACCCGGGCGAGCGGGGTGGGGTAGGGCTCCTCCGCCGACCAGTGCATGCGGTAGCGGAATTCGAGCGCCTGACCGGCGCGGGCCGGATCGGAGGGAACCCACATGACCACGATGTTGTCGTGGATCTCGTCGTCGGTGGGAATTTCCACGAGCTGGATGGAGCCTTTGCCCCAGCTGCCGTGCGGCTCGATCCAGAGCGAGGGGCGGCGGTCGTAATAGACGCCGTCGAGGTAATGGTCGAAGTTGCGGTCGCGCTGGAGCAGGCCGAAGCCACGCGGGTTCTCGTCGCCGAAGGCCGAGGTAATGATGCGCGGCGGATTGTTGAGCGGGCGCCAGATGCGCTCGCCCGCGCCGGTCCACATGGCAAGACCGTCGGAATCGTGGATCTCCGGGCGCCAGTCGATGGCAGTGGTCTTGGACTTCTCCGAGTACCAGTACATGGAGGTGAGCGGCGCAATGCCGAGGCGCGCCACGTCCTTGCGGAGATAGAGGGCCGTGTCGAGATCCATTGTCACGGAGGCTGCGCGCTTCATGTCGAAACGGTAGGCCCCGGCCACGCTGGGGCCGTCGAGCAGGGCATAGATCGTGACCGTGTCGGAGCCTTCTTTCGGGGTTTCGAAATAGACATGAGTGAAATCGGGGAATTCCTCGTTCACTCCATGAACCGCCACGTCCACGGCAAGGCCGCGGGCCGAGAGGCCATATTGATAGAGCTCGCCGATGGCGCGGAAATAGGAGGCGCCGAGGAAGGCGACCCAATCGTTCTTCCTCCAGTCGAGCTTACCGCTGCGGGCCTCCTGGAAGCGGAAGCCGGCAAAGCCCGAATTGTCGGGGAGCTTCCGGGCCGGCGAATCCGCCGGCATGTCGAAATACTGGGTATCGTAGATGATCTCGCGGGCCTGACCGTTCTCGATCACATGCATACGCACGGGCTTCTGGAAGAAGCGGCCCATGTGGAAGAAGGTGACCGGGAACTCGCTGGGGCCGTTGGCCCAGAGTGCGAGGTCGGTCTTGAACCTGATCTTGCCGTGGGCGTCGTAATCGATCTGGTAGAGGATGTCCGGCGCAGGGCTGGGCGGCGCCATATAGGCCTGGCGGGACATGGCCTCGGCCTGCTTCCTAAGACTTTCGAAGGAGAAGGGCTCGGCCGCCCCCATTTTCAGGCCTTGCTGCGCCAGAGCAGGGACGGAGAAGCCCTGGGCCGCCAAAGCGGCCGTGGCGGTGGCGGTTTGAAGAAACTGGCGGCGGTTGAACATGGCGGAATGCATCGTTTGTCTGTGGAAGAGCCGACCCCTACCGACCAAGGTGGCAGGATTAAGTCCCTCTTAGCCTCTTGAGAAAACTTCGTCAGCAGCCAAAACTAGGGCCACACACAGGCACTGTAACTTTGGTGCCAAAAATAAGGGAGTACGCCTATGCATCGTTCCTTCATGCGCCGCCTCATGGGCGCCGCCACCGCCCTGGCCCTTGCCGGTGCGAGCGTTCCGGCCCAGGCACAGGACTTCATCAACGTCCTGACCGGCGGCACATCGGGCGTCTATTATCCGCTCGGCGTGGCCCTCTCCAAGGTGTTCACGGAAAAGGTGCAGGGTTCGCGTCCGTCCGTCCAGGCCACCAAGGCTTCGGTTGAAAACCTCACCCTGCTGCAGCAGGGCAAGGGCGAGATCGGCTTTACCCTCGGGGACAGCCTAGCCATGGCCTGGGAGGGCAACGAGGAAGCCGGCTTCAAGGCGAAGCAGGACAAGCTGCGCGGCATCACCGCCATCTATCCCAACTACATTCAGATCGTCGCGACCAAGGAATCGGGCATCAAGTCGCTCGCGGACCTCAAGGGCAAGCGCCTGTCCGTCGGCGCGCCGAAATCCGGCACCGAGCTCAATGCCCGTGCGGTTCTCGAAGGTGCCGGCCTGACCTACAAGGATCTCGGCAAGGTCGAGTACCTACCCTTCGGCGAATCCGTCGAGCTCATGAAGAACCGCCAGCTCGATGCCACCCTGCAATCGGCAGGCCTCGGCGTGTCCTCGATCCGCGATCTCGCCACCTCCGTCCCGATCGTCGTGGTGGAAATCCCCGCCGCTGTCGTGGACAAGGTCGGAACGCCCTATGTGAAGGTCACGATTCCGGCGAATACCTATGATGGCCAGACCGCGCCCGTGCAGACCGCTGCCGTCGTGAACTATCTCGTCACCCATTCCGGCGTGAAGGACGAGACCGTCTATCAGATGACCAAGGCGATCTACGAGAGCCTGCCCGATCTAGCCGCCGCGCATGCCGCCGCCAAGGACATCAAGCTCGAGAGCGCGCTCTCGGGCATGCCGGTGCCGATGCATCCCGGCGCGCAGCGCTATTTCGACGAGAAGGGCGTGAAGAAGCAGGGCTCCTAAACCCTTCGGCCGATTTACTTTGAAGCCGGGGCAGGTGAACTGCTCCGGCTTCTTTTTTCAACGACAAGAACAACAAGCTTTGCCAGGACCAGCTTTGTCAGGAGATTCCGCGCCATGAGCCAGAGTGCGAACACATCCGAACTCGCCCAGATGGAAGCTCCATCCGAGAGCGTGAACCCGGAGCACGGCCTGCCGGAGAGCTTCGGCGAAGGGTTCTGGGGCAGGCTCCTGTTCTGGATCGCGGTATCGTTTTCCACCTTCCAGATCATCACCTCCTTCGGCATTCCGCTCGATCAGCCGTTCTTCCTGGGCGTCAGCCTTTTTCAGATTTTCTATGTCGTCATGGTGGCTTGGGCCGCTTGTCTGGTCGCGCTTGCCGTACGGCGCCGAGGCCTCCTCGATGGTCTTCTCGGCTGGATCGCGATTGCCGTGGCCTTCGGGCTCGTGTTCTGGTTCGGTGGCAGCGTGCCGAGCCAGGTCGTGCGGGCCATCCATGTGGGCTTCCTGTGCCTCGTCGCGGGCGCGATGGTCGCCAATCACCGCTCCGGTTCCTCAGTCATGCGCGTTGTTGGATGGCTCGTGGGCTTCGCGGGTTTCGCCGTCGGCCTTTATCAATGGGCCTTCTACAACGATCTCGTGATCCGTGCCGGCGACATGACGACGGGCGATCTCATCTCCGGCATCGCCGCGCTCGTGGTTCTCTTCTATCTGGTCTGGCGCGTGATGGGCGTTGCGCTTCCCATCGTGGCGGGCCTGTTCCTCGCCTATTGCCTGTTAGGGAATTATCTGCCCGCGCCGCTCGATCATCGCGGCTATTCGCTCGATCAGGTGATCGAGCACATGGCCTTCGGAACGGAGGGCATCTACGGCACGCCGACCCTGGTCTCCGCGACATACATCTTCCTGTTCATCCTGTTCGGCGCCTTCATGGAGAAGGCGGGCGTCATCGATTTCTTCAACGATATCTCGATGGCCGTGTTCGGTGACAAGCAGGGCGGGCCGGGCAAGGTCTGCGTGGCGTCCTCCGCGCTCATGGGCACGGTCTCCGGCTCGGGTGTCGCGAATGTGGTCGCCTCAGGCCAGTTCACGATTCCGTTGATGAAGCGCTTCGGTTTCCCTGCAGCCTTCGCCGGCGGTGTCGAGGCGACGTCGTCCATGGGTGGGCAGATCATGCCGCCGGTCATGGGCGCGGTCGCCTTCATCATGGCCGAGACCATCGACGTCCCCTATTCGGAGATCGTGAAGGCTGCGATCATTCCGGCGCTTCTTTACTTCGCGTCCTGCTATCTCGCGGTGCATCTGGAGGCCGGAAAGCTTCACCTGCGCGGGCTGCCCAAATCCGAGCTGCCGAATGCATGGACCGAGCTGAAGACGAAGTGGTTCCTCATCGCGCCGCTCGCCGTTCTCGTCTACCTGCTCTTTACCGGATACACGCCGCTCTTCGCCGGCGCGGTCGGTCTGTCGCTGACGGTGGCGCTCATTCTCGGCACAGCCATCGTGACGGGCCTCGGCACGCCGGCTCTGCGCGTTGCGTTCTGGATCGGCCTTGCCCTCGTCTCGGCCTATTCGCTCGCATCGAGCGTGACGCTCGTCGTGCTCGTCGTCGCCGCTTTGTCCATTTGGAATGCTTTTTTCGGCCGCGGGCGCCTGACGCTCCAGGCCTGCGTCGATGCCATGGCCGACGGCGCCCGTCAGGCGCTGCCGGTGGGCCTCGCCTGCGCAGTCGTCGGCATCGTGATCGGCACGATGACGCTCACGGGACTCGGCACCATCGTCGGCACATGGATGATCTCCATCGGCAAGGACAATATCTTCGCGGCCCTCGTGCTCACGATGATCTTCAGCCTGATCCTCGGCATGGGCATCCCGACGATCCCGAACTACATCATCACCTCGTCGCTCGCCGCACCCATCCTGCTGCAGCTCGATGTGCCGCTCATCGTCTCGCACATGTTCGTGTTCTACTTCGGCATCATGGCGGATCTCACGCCGCCGGTGGCGCTCGCGGCATTCGCTGCGGCTCCGATGGCGAAGGAATCGGGACTCAAGATCGGCGTGCAGGCGGTGAAGATCGCGCTGCCGGGCTTCGTCGTGCCCTACATGGCAGTCTACGATCCGAACCTGATGCTGCAGCCAGTGCCGGGTCTCGAGGGCGCGGGCTACTGGTTTGCGGTGGTCTACATCGTGCTCAAGGCGACGCTTGCCATGGCACTGTGGGGAATGGCAGCCATCGGATTCTTCCTGAAGCCTCTGGCTTGGTGGGAGCGGCTTTGGGCGACGGTGGCAGCAGCGCTGCTCGTCGCCGCGATCCCGATCACCGACGAGCTCGGCTTCGTGCTCTCAGCCCTCTTCATAGGCTACCACGTCTGGAAGACCCGCAAGGCAGCGGCGGCGCTCACGACCGTGCATTCATGATCTGCCTCGTTGCAGGCAAGGTCGTCGCGCCGCTGATGGTGAGCGCGATGACCCTGGCCTGGACGCACTCGGTCGAAAAGATCGCGTGGGAGGAGGATTGGCGCGTAACACCCGCCGGTCTCGAAATCGTGGAAGCGCGGGTGAAGGGCTCTGGCGCCGGCATGGAGCCGCCGCCGGAGGCGAGGCTCGTGAACGGGTCCTATGTCTGGAAACCGAAAGTGCCGCCTCAAGCCGAGGTGATCATGCGCCGCTCAGAGGCGACGGCGGATTGGCGGGTCTGCATCGCAGGGCAGTGCCGCCTCATGGAGGCCTATGTGCCGGCGGATGCCGACCCTATCGTGATGAGGGCGTGCCCGTGAACGCTCTCCCCCGGCCATGCCGATTCGTAGAGCGCCGCGCTTCAGACCATCAGCCTATCAGGCGCGACCGGTCAGGGGCTCCACCGCGACGCAGCGGCGCCACAGGTTCACGAGGAAATAGATTGCGAGCAGGCTGAACAGGCCCATGAGGACATAGCCGACCATGTGGCCCAGTTCGAGCAGGCCAGCGATGGCCCAGCCGGCTGCAATCGCCACGCCGAACACCTCGGCCCCGACCAGGATCATGATGCTGATCACGGTGATGAGGTTGCGCCAGTTGGTGCTTTTCGCCTGAGCCACGGTTCGGTTACTCCATTCTCTTCCAGAATGGGACTACCCTAAACGCCCCCTCCGGTGCAAGGTTTGCCGTAAACCTCATTCAATCGCATCGATTTCAAAGAATGCCCGAAACACCCGTCTTCTCCACAGCCGCCGTCGCGGCTCCCCACAGGCTCGCCTCCGAGACCGGCCAGATGATCCTGGCGTCCGGCGGCAATGCGGTGGAGGCCATGGTGGCCATGGCGGCGACCATGGCGGTCGTCTATCCCCACATGAACGGCCTTGGCGGGGATGGGTTCTGGCTGGTGCGGGAGCCGAAGGGGCGTGTCCACGCCCTCGATGCCTTGGGTGCGGCGGGGTCCCTGGCGACGATCAAGCGTTACCGGGATAAACACTACGATACCGTGCCGCCGCGCGGGCCGGATGCCGCCGTGACCGTCGCCGGAGCCGTGAGCGGCTGGGGGCTCGCCCTCGAGCTCGCCAAGGCGCTGGGCGGTCTGTTGCCGCGCGACATGCTTTTGGCCGACGCGATCCGCCTCGCCCGCGAGGGCTATGCCATCGGCGCGGCCGAGGGGCGCAATGCCCTGCTCGAGCAGGAGGCGCTTTTCACCGCTCCTGGCTTTGCCGAGGCGTTCCTGAGCGAGGGCAAGCTTCCGCCAGCCGGCGAGACCCGCCGCGCGCCCAAGCTTGCCGAAACCCTCGAACAGCTTTCCCATGCGGGCTTACGGGATTTCTATCGCGGCGACGTGGGCCGCGAGATCGCCGCCGACCTGGAGGAGATCGGCGCGCCCATCACCCGCAAGGACCTGGAGACCTGCCAGGCCCGCGTGGTGAAGCCGCTCTCCGTTACGCTCGATCACTCGACCGTCTACAATCTGCCGCCGCCGAGCCAGGGGCTGGCGACGCTGCTTCTTCTCGGCATCTTCCAGCGTCTCGGCGTCAAGCGCGGCGAGGCGCCCGAGCATCACCATGGCCTGATCGAGGCCGCCAAGCGGGCCTTCTCGATTCGGGACGCGGTCGTGACCGATCCTCGCGACCTTCCGCAGGACCCGATGTCCCTCCTCACGTCCAAGGTGTTCGAGCGGGAGGCGGCGATGATCGAGGCCCGCCGCGCGGGACCCTATCCGGCGCGTCCGGTGGAAGGCGATGCGGTCTGGATGGGCTGCATCGACAAGGATGGGCTTGCGGTCTCCTATATCCAATCCGTCTATTGGGCCTTCGGCTCCGGCTGCGTGCTGCCTTCGACCGGCATCCACTGGCACAATCGGGGCTTGAGCTTCTCGCTCGATCCCAAAAGCATCCGGGCGCTTGAGCCGGGCCGCAAGCCCTTCCACACCCTCAACTCTGCCATGGCCGCGTTCAACGATGGGCGCGTGCTCTCCTTCGGCACCATGGGCGGGGAGGGGCAGCCGCAGATCCTTGCCCAGATCTTCACACGCTATGCCGATTTCGGCATGGGCCTCGCCGACGCGGTCGATGCGCCGCGCTGGCTCTTCGGCAAGAGCTGGAGAGCGCCTTCCGCGACCTTGAAGATGGAGGATCGGTTCGACCCCAGTCTGCTGCGCGCGCTCTCGAGCTATGGCCATCCGGTCGAGGAATTGAACAAGCCCTACGCCGATCTGATGGGCCATGCGGGCATGCTCGTCAGGCATCCGCGCAATGGTCGTGTTGAAGCGGTGCACGATCCGCGCTCCGATGGCGAGGCGTTGGGACTTTAGGCGATAAGTTCGATACAGATCGATCCGAGGAGCCCATGCATGCCTGAAACATCGAGCCTTGTCGCCTTCGCCCTAGTGGCGCTTGGAATGGTGCTCACGCCCGGACCGAACATGATCTATCTCGTGTCGCGATCCATCTCGCAGGGGCGCGTGGCTGGCCTGATCTCGCTCGCAGGCGTCGCCCTCGGCTTCGTCGTCTACATGCTCTGCGCAGCCTTCGGCATCACGGCGCTCGTGCTGGCCGTGCCCTATGCCTACGATGCTCTGCGTTTTGGCGGTGCTGCCTATCTTCTCTATCTCGCGTGGCAGGCCGTGAGGCCGGGCGGACGCTCGCCCTTCCAGGTCAAGGGGCTGCCCAAGGACAGCCCGCGCAAGCTGTTCATGATGGGTCTCATCACGAACCTGCTCAACCCGAAGATCGCGGTGATGTATCTGTCGCTCCTGCCGCAATTCATCAGCCCGGAACACGGTAGTGTTCTCATGCAATCCATCGTGCTGGGATTCGCCCAGATCGTCATCAGCGTCAGCGTGAATTCGTTCATCGCCGTCATGGCCGGGTCTATCGCCATGTTCCTGACGACTCGCCCTCGATGGATGGTGATGCAGCGGTGGCTGATGGGCACGGTGCTCGGTGGTCTTGCCGTGCGGATGGCGTTCGAATCGCGGCGCTAACTGGTCGCCCAGAGACCGTAGAGCAGGCTTGCTCCCAGCACGAATACGAAGGCGGCGGCGAGAAGTTCGAGCCCCGCGATGGCAATCGCGCCCGATGCGCCGCGCCCGCCGGCAATTCTCAAAGCCATGGCCTTGAAGAAGACCGCGAGCGCCGCGATGGCGCTGGTGGTGAGCGCGGTGCCGAGCGCCATGGCGAAGGTCGCGGCGATGCCTGCCGCGAACAACCCTTGCGACAGAGAAAACACGAGCACGATCAGCGCCCCGGCGCAGGGCCGGATTCCAGCGGCGAGCGCCACCCCCGCCATGTCGCGCCATCGGGTAAGACGGCTCAATTCCTCGGGCGGAGGCATGTGGACGTGATCGCAGCCTTCCTCCTGTACGGTTGCGGAAGGATTGCGGGCGAGCGCCATGACGCCGAGCACCTTGCCCGCCTTGCGCCACGTGATCGCGAGGCCCAGAAGGGCGACTGCAATGAAGCTTGCAAGCTCCACATTCATCGCGAGCTTGTTCATGGTGGAGGCGGTCGCGCGCAGCGCGAGGCTCACCGTGCAGACGATGAGAATGGCAACAACGGCCTGCACCAGGGCTGCCGCAAGGCTCAGCAGCAGGCCTTTGCGCAAGGCCTTCTCATCGGCAACGAGGTAGGCGGAGATCACGCCCTTGCCGTGGCCGGGACCGGCGGCGTGAAACACGCCATAGGCAAAGCCGACGAACAGCAGGGACCAGAAGGCATCGCCACTGTCCTTCAGGCTCCGCACGCCCGCCTGCAGGCTGGCATAGAAGCCCGATTGCACGGAGAGGATCCAGGCGCCGATAGCGCCCGAGGGCGCGGCCTCACGGATGCCCATGCCGAACGGGCTGCGAGGCGCGGGCGTGCTGATCGGCCCGAGCCACAGGCCGAGCAGGGCCATCAGGCCGGCGATGATTGCAACAGCCGCAACCATCAGGCCAAGCCTCCGCCAAAGCCGCCCTTGCGTCGGGGCGGGGAGGTCGAGGGGTCGGGAACTCACGGACATGCGATGATGGCCTTGTTGGAATATTCCACGCCGAAATCGCCCGCCCGCGCCTGGAGCGCGCCCTCATCCTGCAGGATCTGCTGCATGGTGGCATCGAGCGCCTTGGCCTTGGCGATGGTGGTCAGGCAGCCCTCCGGCGCGCCCGCGAGAGTGACGGAGGATTGGCCCTCCGACAGGCTGAAATAGACGAACAGGGTCGGGTCCTCGATCTCGATGGCAACCGGGCCCGCGGAGGCCACGGGCGCCTTGAGGGGCAGTAGGAAGGACATGGTGACCCGGGTCTTGTCCATCACCATGCGCGCCTCGCGTGGCGGATCGAAAGTCTGGGGCTTCCCGCGCGCTTTCAAGGTGGTGAAATACTCGAACTCCTCCAGCGATCCGGCGTTTTCGTCGGCCAGTTCCTGAAGCTCGTCGGGCGAGAGCTTGCCATCGCCGTCCTTGTCCAGGCCTTGCGTCACATAGGCCGTGTAGGCCTCGTCGAAGGTCCAGTGATGGCGGATGCCCATCACCTTCTTGTCCGCCCCGAAGACGATTTCCGCCTTGGCGTTGACCCACACATGCGGATGGGCGGAAGCCGGCAGCGCGGCACCCGCCAGGAGGGCGGCAAGGCAGAATGTGAGACCCAGACGGCGTGACATCATCGACTTCAAAAGCTGTGCTTCAGGCGGGTGCCGGAAGCCTCGAAAGAACCCGGATCATGAGGGATCATGGTTAATGGAGGCAAAACGAAGGCCCTACTTTAGAATCGCTTGATTGACGGCCTGAGGCGGTTATGTCAGCATTACTGACATAATTTCAAAGCCAGTAAGAACCGGGAAAATCCGGCGGCGAGCTTGGGCTCCAAGGAGGAACGGCATGACTGACGGTCATGTGGCGCTTCGTAGCGTTACGCTGGACGACAAGTACGATCTGTCGAAGGATCACGTTTTTATTACCGGCACGCAGGCCGTCATCCGCATGCTGCTCATGCAGCGCGAGCGTGACAGGCTGGCGGGCCTGAACACGGCGGGCTTCGTCTCAGGATATCGCGGTTCGCCCCTCGGCGGGATGGACCAGAACCTCTGGCGCGCCCGGAAATGGCTCCAGCAATCCAACGTCGTCTTCCAGCCCGGCCTCAACGAGGAACTGGCGGCCACCGCCGTATGGGGCTCGCAGCAGGCCGAGATTCGCGGCGACGGCAAGTATGACGGCGTGTTCGGCCTCTGGTACGGCAAGGGCCCGGGCGTCGACCGCTCCGGCGACGTGTTCCGCCACGCCAACATGGCGGGCTCCTCCAAACATGGCGGCGTGCTGGCGCTGATGGGTGACGATCACACGGCGGAATCCTCCACCGTCGCTCACCAGTCCGAATTCCACTTCGTCGATGTGATGATCCCGATCCTGAACCCTGCAGGCGTTCAGGAGATCCTCGATTACGGCCTTTACGGCTACGCCATGAGCCGCTTCTGCGGCACCTGGGTAGCGTTCAAATGCGTGAAGGACAATATCGAATCCACGTCGTCCATCGATGGCTCCCTCGACCGCGTGAAGATCATCATGCCCGATGATTTCATCATGCCGCCGGGCGGCCTCAACATCCGCAACCGCGACGGCGTTCTCGATCAGGAAGCGCGGCTTCAGGATTTCAAGCGCGATGCGATGCTGTCCTTCGTGCGCGCCAACAATCTCAACCGCATCGTGCTCTCCGGCGGGCGCAACGCGAAGATCGGCATCATCACGGTCGGCAAGTCCTATCTCGATGTACGCCAAGCCCTCGACGAGCTCGGCCTCGACGAGGTGAAGGCGAACGACATGGGCCTTCGTCTTTACAAGGTCGCATGCCCCTGGCCGCTCTCGCAGCGCGAGCTTCTGGAATTCGCGCAAGGCCTCGACAAGGTCATCGTCGTCGAGGAGAAGCGTTCCCTCATCGAAGTGCAGCTGCGCGAGGAGCTTTACGGCACCGCGAACCAGCCGCTCTGCATCGGCAAGAAGGACGAGACCGGCAACTGGCTCTTCCCTGTGAAGGGCTCGCTCGACCCCAACGACATCGCCATCGTGCTCGGTGAGCGCCTGCTTGCCTACCACAACAACGACGATCTTCGCGGCCGCGTGGCCCGGCTCCGCCATGCGCAGGAAGTGTTGAAGATCACGAGCGACGTGGCGACCCGTGTGCCGCATTTCTGCTCCGGCTGCCCGCACAACTCATCCACCAAGGTGCCGGAAGGCATGCGCGCCTATGCGGGCATCGGCTGTCACTACATGGTGCAGTGGATGGACCGCTCCACCGACGGCTTTACGCAGATGGGCGGCGAGGGCGCGAACTGGATCGGCGAGTCGCCATTCTCCAATCGCGGTCACGTGTTCCAGAATCTCGGCGACGGCACCTACAACCATTCCGGCATCCTGGCGCTTCGCTGGTCGATCCACACCAAGACCAACGTCACCTACAAGATCCTCTTCAACGATGCGGTCGCCATGACCGGCGGGCAGCCGCATGAAGGCAGCCTCACCGTCGATATGATCGCCCGTCAGGTGCGTGAGGAAGGCGTGGAGCGCATCGCGCTCGTCACGGACGAGCCGCACAAATACCCGAAGGAAATCCGCTGGCCGTCCGGCTTATCGATCCATCACCGCGATGAACTCGACGCCGTGCAGCGCGATCTGGCGCAAATCCCCGGCGTGACGGTGATGATCTACGATCAGACCTGTGCGTCCGAGAAGCGCCGCCGCCGCAAGCGCGGCGAATTCCCCGATCCGGACAAACGCGTCATCATCAACGATCTCGTCTGCGAAGCCTGCGGCGATTGCTCCGTGCAGTCGAATTGCGTGGCCGTGCAGCCTGTGCAGACCGAGTTCGGCCGCAAGCGCCAGATCGACCAGTCGAACTGCAATAAGGACTTTTCCTGCGTGAAGGGTTTCTGCCCGTCCTTCGTGACGGTGCATGGCGCCAAGGTGAAGAAGGCGGTGCCGGAAACGCTCTCGACGGATGACGTCACCTTCAAGCCGCTGCCCGATCCGGTGATCCCCACTATTGACCGCACGTTCAACGTGATTGTGACAGGCGTGGGCGGCACGGGCGTCGTGACCATCGGCGCGATTCTCGGCATGGCGGCCCATCTCGAAGGCAAGGGCATGGGCATGATCGACATGGCCGGCCTCGCGCAGAAGGGCGGCGCGGTCTACAGCCATGTGCGCCTCGCTAACCACCAGGACGATATCCACGCCATCCGTGTGAGTGCGGAAGCAGCCCACCTCGTTCTCGGCTGCGACCTCGTGGTGACCGGCACCAAGAAGGTGCTGGCCGCCGTGAAGGAAGGGCAGACCGCGCTCGTGGTGAATACGGCGGAAGTCATGCCCGGCGAGTTCACGCGCAATGCCGACTTCTCGCTGCCCACCGAGCGCCTGAAGCGCGCGATCAAGGGAGCAGCGGGCACTGACGGCGTCTACTTCGTGGACGCGACGGCGATTGCCACAGCGCTTCTCGGCAATTCGATTGCGGCCAACATGTTCATGCTTGGCTATGCCTATCAGGCCGGCCGCGTGCCGCTCTCCGGCGCTGCCATCGAGAAGGCCATCGAGCTCAACGGCGAAGCGGTGAAGATGAACCTTTCAGCCTTCACCTGGGGCCGCCGCGCGGTTGCGGAACCGGGCGTTCTTGCCGCCATGATGAGCACACTGAAAGCGCCGAACGACGAGCTGAGGATTTCCGAAACGCTGGACGAGGTGATCGAGCGGCGCGTGCAGTTTCTCGCCGCGTACCAGAACAAGCGTTATGGCCAGCGTTACCGCACTCACGTTCAGCGCGTGCGGGAAGCGGAAGAAAAGGCTGTTCCGGGCTCGACCGCGCTTACCGATGCGGTGGCGCGCTCGCTCTTCAAGCTCATGGCCTACAAGGACGAGTACGAGGTGGCGCGTCTCTACACCGACGGCCATTTCGAGCGCCAGGTCGCCTCCGCCTTCGAAGGCGAGAACCTGCGCTTCGAGTTCCACCTCGCGCCGCCGCTGCTCGCCCGCAAGGACCCGGCAACCGGCGTGCCGAAGAAGATGAGCTTCGGCCCGTGGATGATGAAGGCTTTCCGCGTGCTCGCGAAGTTCAAGAGCGTACGCGGCACGCCGCTCGATGTGTTCGGATATACACACGAGCGTCGCATGGAACGCGATCTCATCCGCGAGTTCGAGGGACGGATCGGTGAGATCGTGTCAAAGGTCAAAGCCGACAATCATGCGATTGCAGTCGGCCTCGCCAACATCCCACAGAAGATCCGCGGCTTCGGGCATATCAAGGAGCGGAATTTGGAAGTCGCCAGGAAGGAAGAGGCCGATCTTCTCGCCAAATTCCGCACGGAGCCTCAGCCACTGCCGGTCGCGGCGGAGTGAGATATAAAAAACGTCATCCCGGACGGCGCAGCCGATCCGGGATTGTCAGCAGAATAAAGCACTGTCATTCCGGGGCCGCGCAGCGGAGCCCGGAATGACAACGGTGAGGTTCAAGCCACATCCTGCAGACGATCCCGGGTTCTGCTCCGCAGCCCCGGGATGGCACCTTGCCTTAACCCTGGCTCACATCCACGAAGCTCTTCGCGACCTTGGGTGCGTTCTCCTCGTTGAGACCGGCGACGCACATGCGGCCCGATTCCACCAGGTACACACCGTCGCGCTCGCGCATGGCGCGGACCTGCTGCGCGGTGAGACCCGTATAGCTGAACATGCCGCGCTGGCTGGTGAGGAAGCTCACATCGATTTCATTCGATAGGGCGCTGATGTGCTTGGCGAGGAGCTTGCGCACGGAATCCATGCGAATGCGCATCTCGTCCACTTCGCGGGTCCATTGCGCGCGCAGATCGTCGTTGCCGAGAACGGTCGCGACGAGGAGGCCGCCCATCATCGGCGGGCTCGAATAGCTGCGGCGCACGGCGAGCTTCAGCTGGCCCAGCACGCGCTCGGCCTCGTCCTGGCTCTGGCAGACGGCACTCAGGCCGCCGACGCGTTCGCCATAGAGCGAGAAGTTCTTGGAGAACGAATTCGCCACGAGGCAGCTTGCGCGTTCCGCATAGCGGCGCACAAAGGCGGCGTCCGCTTCCAGGCTTTCGCCGAAGCCCTGGTAGGCCATGTCGAACACGACGATGTGGCCCTTGGTCACCAGTACATCAGTGACGGCGGCCTGCTGCTTCTCGTCGAGATCGACGCCGGTCGGATTGTGGCAGACGGGCTGCAGGATCACGATGGAGCCGGATTCCGCTGCTTCCAGCGCCTTCACCATGCCGTCGAAATCGACCGACTTGGTGTCTTTGTTCCAATAGGGATAGGTCGTCGTCTTGAAGCCAGCACGCTGGAACAGGCCGTGATGGTTCTCCCAGGTGGGATCGCTGACGAGAACCGTGCGGCCCGGCGTATGCTTGGCGAGGAAGTCGGCAGCGATGCCGACCGCGCCCGTGCCGCCGATGGTCTGGATCGTGGCGATGCGCTTCTCCGTGCGGGCCGGGTGCTTGTCGCCGAAGACCAGCTTCTGCACGCCTTCGCGATAACCGGCATGGCCATCCATGGGGAGATAGGGGCGCTCAGCGAAACCGATACGCTCGTAAGCCGCCTTCACGGAGCCCAGCACCGGAATGCGGCCCTTCTCGTCAGTATAGACGCCGATGCTGAGATTGACCTTCTCGCTCCGGGGATCGGCCTTGAAGCTGTCGTTGAGCGACAGGATGGGATCGCCCGCAAAGGCTTCGACTTGTCCAAACAATGATTTCGTCATGCTGACCTCCAGGCGCACGCGGCATCTGGCCTGCGGAAGCGCCGTATTGACGCGAGTGTCCTAACTCCGAATGCCGGTTCCCGGCAAGATCGCTGATGGATGATCAAGGTTCCAGCCGCCAATCCACGGGCTCAAGGCCCTTCTCGGCAAGCCATGCATTGGCGCGGCTGAACGGCCGCGTTTTGCGAAAATCGTTGAGGCGGTTGAGCGGGGAGGGGTGGCCCGATTCGATCACCAGATGCTTGCCCTGATCCACCAGCACCGCCCGCTTGCGCGCAGGCCCGCCCCAAAGCAGGAAGACGACGGCGGGCTGCTGGGCGGAGATCGCACTGAGAACTTGGTCCACAAGGTTCGACCACCCGAACTTCATATGCGCGCCGGATTTGCCCGCCTCGACGGTGAGCGCGGTGTTGATGAGAAGCACGCCCTGCTTCGCCCATTTCGACAAATCGCCGGATTTCGGCATGGGATAGCCGAGATCATCCGCCATCTCGGCCAGGATCGTGCGCAAAGATGCCGGCAGCCGCCTTGCTCCGCGATAGGAGAAGGCAAGGCCATGGGAATCGCCCGGCGTCGGGTAGGGGTCCTGGCCCAGCACCACCACTTTGACCTTGTCCAGAGGGGTCAGCCGCATGCTCGTGAACACGGCCTCCGGCGGCGGCAGAACCTCGCCGCCCGTGGCGATGATTGCATCGACTTTTGCTGCCACCGCTTCCGCGCTGCCATCTTGGAAGAAGGGAAGCCTGATCCAGCCGGCGGCGTTCTTTTCTTTGCGGAAATCCGCCAGGGCTTGGGCGATTGGGCCGGTCATGGAGAAAGGTGCCTTTGGGTCAGGTGTGCGGACATCAAACGTGTCCGCCTCTCTTCTAGTCGCCACCGCCGAAAAAGGCATCACTCGGTGCCACCGAGTTGCCCTGTGGGGACATCGACAGATTGTTGCGATTGTGACACGTTGCCGGTCTAGGCTCTCCATGGCTAAGGTAAGCCAGCCCGCTATCAAGGACCTTTGACGATGCTTAAATGCCGACCCTCCGCCGCGCTGCGTGCCGGTTTTCTCGGAATGTCCGTGCTCCTGTCCGGCCCGGCTCTCGCTCAGGAGGCGGTCACGATCCGCTTCGTCCAGACCAACGACATCGACCGCATGGGCCCCGAGAAAGGCCGCGGCGGCTTCGCCAAGCTGGCGACGGTGGTCAAGGAAGAGAAGGCGAAGGGCAATGCCTTCTTCATCCATGCGGGCGACACCATTTCTCCCTCGCTCATGTCGGGCTTCGACAAGGGCGCGCATGTCATCGACATCCTGAACCGCATGGGCGTCGATGCGATGGCGCCGGGCAACCACGAATTCGACCTCGGCGACGCGGCCTTCCGCGCCCGCATGGCGGAAGCCAAGTTCGACGTTCTGGCCACCAACATCCTTGACGGCAACGGCCTGCCGGCCAACACCAAGGCCGACAAGATGGTCGAGGTGCAGGGCATCAAGATCGGCTTCTTCGGCCTGACCACCGAGGAGACGCCCATCGCGTCGAGCCCCGGCACCATCAAGTTCTCCTCCACCATCGACACGGCCCGCGCCAAGTCGAAGGAACTGCGCGAGAAGGGCGCCGACATCGTCGTCGCCATTGCCCACACTCCGCTCGAAGTCGACATGATCGTCGCCCGCTCGGCGAACGTGGACGTGATCATCGGCGGCCATGACGAGCACCTGCTCGCCTTCTACGACGGCAAGGTCACGCTGACCGAATCCGAGTCGCAGGCCAACTACGTCACGGTCACCGAGCTTGCCGTGACGAAAGCCACGAAGGACGGCAAGACCACGGTCGCCTGGACCCCGAACTTCCGCATCGTGGACACCGCGACCGTGAAGCCCGACCCGGAGATCGAAGGCGTCGTGAAGGGCTATGAGGACAAGCTGTCCAAGGAGCTCGACGTGGAGATCGGCGTCACCGAGACCCCGCTCGACAGCCGCCGCGCCACCGTGCGCGGAGGCGAGGCCGCCATGGGCAACCTCGTGGCGGACGCCCTCAAGGCTGCCGTCGGCGCCGACGTGGCCATCACCAATGGCGGCGGCCTGCGCGCCGACAAGCAATATGAGCCCGGCCAGAAGCTGACCCGCCGCAACATCCTGGCGGAAATGCCCTTCGGCAACACCACCGTGCTGCTCGAAATCAAGGGCGAGCACATCAAGGCTGCTCTCGAGAACGGCGTGAGCCAGGTGCGCGAGCTCGGCGGCCGCTTCCCTCAGGTCTCCGGCATCACCGCCGAGGTCGAAGTCAAGGAGCCGGTGGGCAGCCGCGTGAAGTCGGTCAAGATCAACGGCGAGCCGCTCGATCCGGCCAAGACCTACAAGCTTGCCACCAACGACTTCATGGCGCGCGGCGGCGACGGCTATAAGGCCTTGACGGAGGGCAAGTCCCTCATCGACGTCTCGGCCAGCCAGCTCATGGCAAGCCAGGTGATCGACTACATCGCCAAGGCCGGCAAGGTGTCTCCGAAAGTCGAAGGCCGCGTCGTCCTTCGCTGATGTGGAATGGGAAATTGACACCGAGGCTCGCCCGGGCCTCGGCGTCATTCTTTTTGGGGGTAATTTTCCTCTCCATCAATCGCCCGGCCTGTGCCATGTTGGCCGCTCAAACCGAATCCGGCCAAAACCCGGAATTGAAGCAAAGTGTCATTGCAGGCCCAGACCCGTTTAGAAACGCCGACCCTGACCCGGAAGCGCCGCCGTTCCCTTTCGCGCGGGCGCATGACCCTGGTCATGGGCCTGTTCGGCGTCGCCTTCATTCTCCTTACCTTCGGCTATATCGCGTGGGAGCAGCGCAAGCGTCTCATCGAGCGTAATGAGGAAGATATCGCGAGCCACGCCTATTTCCTGGCGGACCATACGGCGCGCCTCCTGGAGGTGACGGATCTCACCCTCAAGCAGACCGTCGAACTCATCTCCGGAAAGAGCTGGGATGAGATCCAGTCCTCGGAGGACCTCTGGCAGCAGATCCGATCCATCAGGGACGCGCTGCCTTATGTCAGCCATGTCTGGCTCAACGATGCGACCGGAAAGCTGCGCCTGACCTCCGCCGCGTTTCCCACGCCGAATGCCAGCGTGGCGGGACGCGAGGCGTTCGCCGTCCAGGCCCGATCGAATCAAGGCCTCGCCATTGGCGAGCCGATGATCGGGATGATCACGAAGGAGCCGAGCTTCCTGGTGACGCGCCGGATCGACGGGCCGGATGGCGCCTTCAATGGCATCACATCCGTCACGGTGGCGCAGTCCTATTTCAATGATTACTGGGGCAAGCTGCGTGTTCCGAAGGGCACGCGGATCACGCTTCTCAGAGGCTCCGACGCGCGGGTGATCGCGCAATATCCGTCACCGAAGGATGGGTTGACGTTTTTTCCCATCGACAAGGCGGCTTTCGACCAGGCCGTGGCGACAAATGCCCTGTCCGGTTCCTACGCCTTCCTGAGCGGCGGCGAACAGCGGATGGGCGCCTATCACCGCGTCGAGGAATTGCCGCTCTACATCAATGTGAGCATGCCGGAGGATGCCTATTGGGGTCCCTGGACGGTTCAGATGCGTCTTTACGGGGCCTTCGCGCTCATCGCCCTGGTGGCGCTTCTGGCGCTGACGTCCCTGGCCTATCAGCAATTCCATGAACAGGCCGCCACGGAAGCCCTTCTGCAACGCGAAGTTTCGTTGCGCACCGGAGAGCTGAAGGCGGAAACGGCGGCGCTCGAAGTTCTCAACCGCACCGGTCAGGCGCTGGCCGCCGAGCTCGATATCGAGCGCATCGTCGAGAATGTGGTCGAGGCGGCCGTTCTGCTTACCGGCGCGCAGACGGGCGTCTTCTTCTCAGGGGTCGATTCCGTTTCTCCCAACGAAGGCGGCAGGCCCGGTGTGCATTACGGACATTACGCATCAGGCGTAGAGCGGACCGCCTTCTCCGATCTTGCCGTGGAGAAAATCTGCGAAGCTGTGTTCGAGGATGGCCGCACGATCCGGATCGACGACATCACGGCGGATTCCGAACATAAGCACTATCTGGCGGAAGAAAGTTTGTCCGAAGGGCGTCCGCGCATCCGCAGCCTGCTCGCGGTTCCGGTGTCCTCGCGGACGGGCAAGATCAACGGCGTGCTGCTCTTCGTTCATGAGAAGGCAGGCGCCTTCACCGAGCGCGCCGAACGTCTCGTGACGGGCCTTGCCGCGCAGGCGGCCATCGCGCTGGAGAACGGGCGTCTCTATCAAGAGGCGCAATACGAGATCGAGGAGCGCCGGCAGGCGCAGAACCAGCAATCCTTCCTGATCCGTGAGCTGCATCACCGGGTGAAGAACACGCTCGCGACCGTGCAGGCCGTGGTGGGCGCGACCGCGCGCTCCACGTCGAGCATCGAGGAGTTCTACAAGGCTTTCGTCGGGCGCATCATCTCGCTCGCCAACACCCATTCGCTCCTCACCGAAGCCCTGTGGCAGACGGCATCCTTGCGTGAGATCCTGGAGAAGGAGCTTATCCCATACAACGATGCGAAGGGCGAGCGGATCGAGCTGGAAGGGCCGGACGTGAAGCTTCCCTCGGAGATCGCGGTTCCCATCGGCATGGCGGTCCACGAGCTGACGACGAATGCCGCGAAATACGGCGCGCTTTCCGTGCGCACGGGCAAGGTCTCGGTCATGTGGAGCGAGCATGGGGAAGGCGACGACAGGCGGTTGTCCCTGTCCTGGGTGGAGCGTGGCGGCCCCCGCGTGGCGCAGCCCGGCAAGCAGGGCTTCGGCTCCCGGCTCCTGCATCGGGTTCTCACGACCCAGCTCAATGCCCAGGTCAATGTGGATTACGAACCTGCGGGCCTGCGCGTCTCCATCGACGCGCCCATCAAGGCGACCGCCAGCCTGAGTCCGCCCGTGTAGCAGGCGCCTCTCCGGTAAAATACGGAGATGCTGCTTTGTCCCGTTGGCGTCACGGTGCAAAAGCCACTATCTAGACCAAATCCAGCACGCGCGGCCCGAGCCGGGTTTCGCGGCCAAGGTTTATTCAAGGGTCCTTTCGATGAATGAGCGAGTGAGCGTAGCGGAATTGGGCCAGATGGCGCGCCCCGTGGATCATCCGACCGTCCGGTCGGGCCGGATCGGTGTACTCCTGCTCAACCTGGGCACGCCCGAGGGCACCACCTACTGGCCCATGCGCCGCTATCTCAAGGAGTTCCTGTCCGACCGCCGCGTGATCGAGACGCCGCGTCTCCTGTGGTGGCCGATCCTCAACCTGATCATCCTCACCAAGCGCCCCGGGCCGAAGGGCCGCGACTACGCCTCGATCTGGAACAACGAGCGCGATGAAGGCCCGCTCAAGACCATCACCCGCAGCCAGGCGGAGCAGGTGGCAGCCCATATGAAGAGCATCGCGGGCGACAAGATCACCGTCGATTGGGCCATGCGCTACGGCAAGCCGGAGGTGCGCGAGCGCATCCAGGCGCTGCTGGACCAGGGCTGCGACCGCATCTTGCTGGTTCCGCTCTATCCGCAATACGCGGCGGCGACCTCGGCCACCGCCTGCGATCAGGCGTTCCGCGCGCTCATGGACATGCGCTGGCAGCCGAGCGTGCGAGTCTCGCCGCCCTATCACGACGATCCGGTCTATATCGAATCCCTCATCGCCTCGATGAAGCGGGACCTCGCCAAGCTCACCTTCGAGCCAGAAGTGATCCTGGTGTCGTTCCACGGCGTGCCGAAGGAATACCTGCTGAAGGGCGACCCCTATCACTGCCAATGCGTGAAGACCTGGCGTCTCATGCGCGAGGCTTTCGGCTGGCCGGAAGACAAATTCCGCCTGACCTTCCAATCTCGCTTCGGCCCGGACGAATGGCTCCAGCCCTATACGGACAAGACCGTCGAGGCGCTCGCGAAAAGCGGCGTGAAGCGCATGGCGATCGTCGCCCCCGGCTTCTCCGCCGACTGCCTCGAAACGCTGGAAGAACTCGACGTCGAGAACCGCGAAATCTTTATGCATAACGGCGGCGAGGAATTCGCCTATCTGCCGTGCCTGAACGACAGCGACGACGGCATGCGCGTCATCAACCACATCGTCGAGCGTGAGCTGCAGGGGTGGCTTTAAAAGAGGAGCGCTGCCGTTTCACTCTCATCATGGCCGGGCTTGTCCCGGCCATCCCGATTGGAAGAACGCAGCGCCTCAATCATCGGGATCACCGGCACAAGTCCGGTGATGACGTTCAGAAACGGGAAGCGGCTATCTCTCAGTTGAAATAAGGACTGACGACCTAGGCGGCACCGCCGCTTTCGGCTAGCCTGAGCCTCTTGCAACTCCGTTGCCTGGGGAAGTGAATGCAGTTTACCGGTTTCGACATCTTCGTGATCGTTCTCGTGCTCGTCGTCGTGGTGACGATTGCCATGGGAGTGAGAACGGTGCCGCAGGGCTATGCCTATACGGTGGAGCGCTTCGGGCGCTATTCGCGCACGCTCACGCCGGGCCTCGGCCTCATCGTGCCGTATATCGACCAGATCGGGAAGCGCGTGAATGTCATGGAGCAGGTGCTCGACATTCCGAGCCAGGAGGCGTTCACGCGTGACAACGCAGGCGTCACCATCGATGCCGCCGCCTTCTATCAGGTGCTCGATGCGGCCCGCGCGTCATATGAGGTTTCGAACCTGAGTCAGGCGCTTCTGGTTTTGACCATGACCAATATCCGTACGGTGGTCGGCTCCATGGATCTCGATCAGCTTCTCTCCCATCGTGACGAGATCAACGAGCGCCTGCTGCGCGTCATGGATGCCGCCGCCTCGCCCTGGGGCGCGAAGGTCACGCGCGTCGAGATCAAGGACATCCTGCCGCCGCAGGATCTGGCCGGCGCGATGGCGCGGCAGATGAAGGCCGAGCGCGAAAAGCGCGCCGCCGTGTTGGAAGCGGAGGGGTTGAGGCAGGCCGAGATCCTGCGCGCCGAAGGCGACAAGCAGGCGCAGATTCTCTCGGCGGAAGGCCGCAAGGAAGCTGCCTTCCGCGATGCCGAGGCCCGCGAGCGTTTGGCGGAAGCCGAAGCCAAGGCGACCTCCATGGTCAGCGATGCGATCACCCGCGGCGATCTTGCCGCCGCCAACTTCATCGTGGCGGAGAAATACATCGACGCCATCCGCAGCATCGCCACCGCGCCGAACCAGAAGGTCGTCATCGTGCCCATCGAAGCCGCAGGCCTTGCGGGCACGCTTGGCGGCATCGCGGAACTGACGAAATCCGTATTCGGCGGGGAGGGCGGCTCGACGTCTCGGCCCGCCCGCACCGTTCCCAAGGTCACGGGCGGATCGGAACGGTCATGATCGCCGATGCCTTCGCAAGCCTCGGCGCCTGGGCCTGGATCATCCTAGGCCTGCTGCTGATCGGAATCGAGCTGCTGGCGCCCGGCATCTTCTTTCTCTGGCTCGGCCTCGCGGCCATCGCGACAGGATTGCTCGATGCGTTGCTCGGCCTGTCCTGGCAGGCCGCCTCCCTCGTCTTCGCCCTGCTCGCGGTGGCGGCGGTGATTTTGGGGCGCTGGGTAACGCGCTCAGGCGCGCAGCCGGAAGCTCAGTCGGCCCTGCTCAACCAGCGCGGCCAGGCCCTCGTCGGGCGCGTGTTCACACTGGAAACGCCGATCAAGGACGGGCAGGGGCGCATCCGCGTGGATGACAGTTCCTGGCGCGTCACCGGTGCGGACCGGTTCGCGGGCGCGAAGGTCCGCGTCGTTCGCGTCGAAGGCTCGACGCTCGTGGTGGACGATCCTTAAGCAGCGCCCGCCCGCAGCAGGTCGAGATAGTGGACCAGTCCCACCGGCTTGCCGTTATCGACCACGATCAGCGCGGTGATCCGCGCCGTTTCCTCGATCTCGAGAGCAGTCGCCACGAGGGCATCCGGCGCGATGGTGCGCGGAGTGCGGGTCATGATGCTGGCGACGGGCAGGGTGCCGAGATCGGGGCGCAGGTTACGGCGCAGGTCGCCGTCGGTGACGATGCCGGCGAGCGTGCCGTCGGGATTGACCACGATCACAGAACCGAAGCCCTTGCGGCCGATCTCTTCGATGGCCTCGTCCATGCGGACATCGATGCCGACGATCGGCAGGCGCTCATCCTTGTGCATGATGTCGCGGACCAGCTTGAGCCGCGCGCCGAGCTTGCCGCCCGGATGGAACACCCGGAAATGCTCCGCCGTGAAGCCGCGCTTCTCCAGAAGCGCCACCGCCAGAGCATCGCCTAGGGCAAGCTGGATCGTGGTGGAGGTAGTGGGCGCGAGCCCATTGGGGCAGGCTTCCTTCGCCTTGGGCAGGGTCAGGCAGATATCGGCGGCCTGGCCCAGGGTTGAATCCCCGTTCGACGTGAAGGCGATCAGCGGCACCCGGAAACGCTTGGCATAGCCGATGATGTCGGCAAGCTCCGTCGTCTCTCCCGACCAGGACAGGGCGAGGATCACGTCCTCGGCCTGCACCATGCCCAGATCGCCATGGCTGGCTTCGGCCGGATGCACGTAATGGGCGGGCGTTCCGGTGGAGGCAAGGGTTGCCACGATCTTGCGGGCCACATGGCCGGACTTGCCCATGCCGGTCACGATGACGCGGCCCTTGGCGGCGGCGATCCGCTCGATGGCGGCGGTGAACGGCTGGCCGAGCCCGTTGCCGATGGAATCCATGAGGATCGACAGGCCCTCCCGCTCCGTCGCAAGAGTGCGGAGCGCCGAGGCGACGGCGGAATCGGACTGTTCGGGGGTCGGTTTTACGAGTGCCATGACCGCCCCTTTAGCATATCGAGGCGGCCATAGTTAACCCTGAAACCCGGTTACTTTTGGCGCAACAGCGCCTCGAGCTCCTTGCGGAAGTCGGCGGAAAGCTCCTCGCGCTCCAGGGCATAGGCCACGTTGGCCATGAGGAAGCCGATCTTCGAGCCGGTGTCGTAGGTCCGGCCCTCGTACTTCATGCCGAAGAAGGGGTGGTCCTTCATCAGGCGGATCATCGAGTCGGTGAGCTGGATCTCGTTGCCTGCGCCGCGCTCCTGGGTGGAGAGCAGGTCGAAGATCTCGGGCTGGAGAATGTAGCGGCCGGAGATGATGTAATTGGAGGGAGCGGTGCCCTTCGGCGGCTTCTCCACCATGCCGGTGATCTCGAAGGTCTGGCCGAATTCCTGCCCCACCGAGACGATGCCGTATTGATGCGTCTGGTCCTCCGGCACTTCCTCCACGGCGATGATGTTGCCGCCATGCTTGTCGTAGGCGGCGATCATCTGCTCCATGGAGCCGCGGCTGAGCATGTCGGGAAGAATGACGGCGAATGGCTCGTCACCCACGAGCTCGCGGGCGCACCACACCGCATGGCCGAGGCCGAGCGGTTCCTGCTGGCGGGTGAAGCTGGTCTGGCCGGCCTTCGGCTGGTCCTTGGCGAGAAGCTCCAGCTCCTTCGTCTTGCCGCGGCTTTCCAGCGTGCGGTTGAGCTCATAGGCAATGTCGAAATGGTCCTCGATCACAGCCTTGTTGCGGCCCGTGACGAAGATGAACTGCTCGATTCCGGCGGCGCGCGCCTCGTCCACCACGTGCTGAACCACGGGACGGTCCACGACGCACATCATTTCTTTCGGCACGGCCTTGGTGGCGGGAAGGAAACGGGTGCCGAGACCGGCAACGGGGAGGACTGCTTTGCGAATGCGCTTCATTGAGTAAGCCATGTTGGGGCAGGGAGGGAACGACAGGAGTCTAAGGCAAAAGAAGGAAAAGGAAACCGATCACGGTCAAGCTTCGGCCTCCCATAACGCCAGATATTGCCTTAGGTTGCATCTTTGTTGCTTCGTTTCTGGCGCCCTGGACCTGAATTGAACCTGAAGCGTTTTGGTTAAGCCGCGAACATAGGCGGTTTTGAGGAGATTCTCATGACAGTCCTGGTGACGGGCGGCGCGGGCTATATCGGCAGTCACATGGTGCTCGAACTGCTCGATGCGGGCGAGACGGTCGTGGTGCTCGACAACCTGTCCACGGGCTTCCGCTGGGCCGTGCCGCCGGAAGCGACGCTCGTCACGGGCGATGTGGGCGATCAGGAGCTCGTGACGCAGGTCATCGAGGAGCACGGCATCGACAGCATCCTGCATTTCGCCGCCCGCATCGTAGTGCCGGAATCGGTCACTGATCCCCTCGGCTATTATTTCAACAACACGGTCAAAACCCGCGCTCTCATCGAGACGGCAGTAAAGGCTGGCGTGAAGAATTTCGTCTTCTCCTCCACCGCCGCCGTCTACGGTAACCTGCAAGTGCCGCTGCTGACCGAGGACATGCCGCTCATCCCCATCAACCCTTATGGCCGCAGCAAGCTCATGAGCGAGTGGATGCTACAGGATGCCGAGGTTGCCCACGGTCTTCGTTACGCGATCTTGCGCTACTTCAACGTGGCGGGCGCGGACCCGAAGGGGCGCTCGGGCCAATCGACCCCGCAGGCTACCCACCTCATCAAGGTGGCGGCCCAGGCGGCGTTGGGGCAGCGGCCCCATCTCGACGTGTTCGGCACCGATTATGAGACCCCGGACGGCACCTGCGTGCGCGACTACATCCAGGTCAACGACCTTGCCCGCGCCCATCTCGTGGCTCTGCGCTACCTGCGCGCCGGCGGAGCCTGCACGGTCATGAATTGCGGCTACGGCCACGGAGCCTCGGTTCTGGAAGTCGCGGACACGGTCAAAAAGGTCTCCGGCACCGATTTCGATGTGCGCCTGAGCCCTCGCCGGGCGGGGGACCCGGCCCAATTGGTCGCGGCGGTCGACCGAATCAGAGCGCTCGGCTGGGAGCCGGTTCACGACAATCTCGAGGAAATCGTCGATCAGGCCCTGCGCTGGGAGCGGGTTCTGGTGGAGCGTAAAGCCGCATAAAGGCGGTCTATCAACCCGGTATTAACTCTCTTAATGTCGCTATGGCGGGACGAACTGTCCCGTACCATGAGCGACCCCATGCATCAGCCGATCCGTGCGATGCGCCGCCTATGTGGCGCACTCTTTCTTGGTCTGACCCTTACGAATGGGGCGATCCCGGCGGCGCATGCGCAGGATGCCGGCTTCCAGCGCTTCGTGCAGAACCTCTGGCCCGCCGCCAAGGCGAAGGGCGTCTCCCGCGCCACCTTCGACGAGGCCTTCCGGGGCGTTCAGCCCGACCCCAAGATCATCGCGCTCACCAAGAAGCAGTCCGAGTTCGTCCGCCCGATCTGGGAATACATCAACGGCTCCATCTCGGCTGAGCGGCTGAAGCGCGGCCAGCAGATGGCGTCCGAATGGTCCAAGACCCTCGCCATGGTCGAGAAGACTTATGGCGTTCCGAGCTCCGTCGTGCTCGGCGTGTGGGGCATGGAAACGAATTTCGGCAGCTTTACCGGCTCGATCTATGCGATTCGGGCGCTCTCGACCCTGGCCTATACGGGCTACCGGGATGACTTCTTCAAGGATGAGTTGCTCGTCGCCCTCCAGATCCTGGAAGGGGAGCACATCGACCGGAACAAGATGCTCGGCTCCTGGGCCGGCGCCATGGGACAGACCCAGTTCATGCCTTCGAGCTTCATGAAATACGCGGTGGACGGCAATCGCGACGGCGTGCGCGACATCTGGGGTTCCGTGCCCGATGCCATGGCCTCCACGGCCAATTACCTGCGCCAGAAGGGCTGGGAGCCGGGGCTTCCCTGGGGCTTCGAGGTCAATCTGCCGAAGGGCTTCGACTTCCGATACCTGAGCGGCACCTTCCCGCAATGGCAGCATGTGGGCCTGCGCCGCACTGACGGCAAAGCCATGCCGCGCGGCGGCGAGGCCACTCTGTTCCTGCCCGGCGGGGCGAACGGCCCGGCCTTCCTGGTCACCAAGAACTACGACGTGATCAAGACCTACAATTCGTCCGATGCCTATGCCATGGGCGTGGCGCATCTGGGCGACCGCCTGATGGGTGGCCTGCCGATCCAGGGCGCTTGGCCCAAGGACCAGCCCATGATGGAAAAGAACGAACGCGAGGAATTGCAGCAGCGTCTGGCGGGCCTCGGCTTCTACGAGGGCACCACGGACGGCAAGTTCGGCTCCAAGACCCGTGACGCGGTGCGGAACTTCCAGCTCAAGCGCGGCTTGATCCCCGACGGCTACGCTGATTACGCAGTCCTCCGCGAATTACGCGCAGCCCGCTGACGAGGTTCCGGTATAGCGCTATATTGAGGCTGCCCGGAACGAGAGGAGCCGCCGATGCGCATGGTGCCGATCCTTCGTATGTTGACGCTGAGCGCGCTGATCGTCGTCAGCGGCGGCCATGCCGCATGGGCGCAATACTACTATCCGCAACAACAACAGCAGCCGCCGGTGGGGCGCCCGAACCCCCGGGCCTATCCGCCCGGCTATTATCCCGGCAAGCTCGTCCAGCCGGCGCAGCCGCAGCAGGGCTTCAGCCTTCGCCGGCTCTTCGGGGCTCCCGAGGAGCCTCCGCCGCCCGCCCGAGAGCCGGTGGCAAGGCCTAAGCGGCTCGCACCTCCGCCGGCAGCCGTGGTGGCGAAGCCCGAAAAGCCGAAGGTCGATCCCACGACCCATGTGGTGGTGTTCGGCGATTCGCTTGCCGATTTCGCCCGTCAGGGCCTGGACGCCATGTTCTCCGAGAACCAGGATGTGGCCGTCGTCGCCAAGACGCGCGGCGGCAGCACCCTTGTGCGCAGCGACCCTGCAGAATGGCCTAACTTCATCAAGAGCACCTTTGATTCCGGACAGAAAGCGACGCTTGCCGTCGTCATGTTGGGCCTGAGCGACCGGCAGGCGCTGAAGGATGGCGACGACAGCGTGGACCTGCTCTCCGACCGCTGGAAGGACGTCTATACCCGCCGCATCGACGGCATCATGCGCAGCTTCAATGAGCGCAATATTCCGGTGGTCTGGATCGGCCTGCCGCCCATGAAGAACAGCCGCCAATCCGAGGACCTCGTCGCCATGAACGAGATCTACCGGGAAAGCGTGCAGCGCAACGGCGGCACATATGTGGACATCTGGCCAGGCTTCGTCGACGACGAGAACCGCTACACCACCAACGGCCCCGATGTGGACGGCGAGCCCGCTCGCCTTCGCACCAGCGACGGCGTCTCCTTTACCAGCGCGGGCGCGCGCAAGGTCGCGCATTTCGCCGATGTGGAGATCAAGAAAATCCTGGAGGCGGTGAAGGGCGGCACGTCCGTCGCGACGACGCCCCCCGATGGACAGCCCGTCTCCATCGAGGCCGCCTTGCCTGCGCCGCCGGACGCCGCCGCTCCCGTCTCCCTGCCCGTGAAGTCGCTGATCGGGCCCGTGCTTCCACTCACCAAGCAGGATGTGACACCCGGCGGAACCCTGGTCTCCGCGCCGCCGAAGCTGACCGGCGATCACGCCTATCCCGTGCAGCGCGCCTTGCGCACAGGTATCGCGCCGAACTCCCGTCCCGGACGGGCGGACGATTTCCGTTGGCCGGGAAGTTAGTCTTTCTGATATTTGGCAAAGGCAATTGTAACATCGTCGCTAAATGCTAACTTCCTGCAGAGGTTTCTGATAAGAAGTTAGCGATGACGACACCCTTAGCCTGCAAGTTGCGATGGGCGGATGATGCTCTCAGCAATCTTGCAGATGAAGCAACACAGAGAGTTTCGTGGTTTGGTCTCGATCCGAACTTTATGGATTCTCCAGGTGATATAATTTGCGATCTTCTCCATCCACTGGAGAACGGCTTCATCACGGATGAGGCGCTCGATTTTGCTCCTGATGTTCGAGCTATCCTCATCCAGATTATGGATTCAATCACGGCATATCAGCGGGAGGTTGGTCTCGATCCTGATCCGACGCTTACTATCGATCATCCGAAATGGAGAGAGATACGCGCTTTAGCAAAGAGAGTTCATGAAGCGATCTTCGCACAGCAGAACGCTTTCCTTGAGCATATCGCACTGAAACACGACATCCTTTCCATCCGAGATGTGGCGGGGTGCAGGCTTTACTCCAAACAGAACGCTCTGCGCCTTTTAGAGAAAGCTCACGATTCAAGTTTCGGCTGCCTGTGGATTGAAGAATGTGAGGAGCGTCGGGATGCCGAGTTGGGGCGCCATATGACAGGTGACTGGACAACGAGAGGCATCAAGCATCTGAGTGCTGAGTGGGTGAACATCTCGCTCGAATCGGCGAAGAGATTTCTAACCGAGGAGCCGACTGGCGCAGTTCCAAGCTTTTGGGTCTATCCCTGGAGCTTTCAAAATGAAGAGGCCGCCCACTAGACGGCCTCTTCGTCTTATTCTTCTTAAACCGGCAGCGTGCTGTCGCCCATCAGGAACGTGTCGATGGAGCGTGCGGCCTGGCGGCCTTCGCGGATCGCCCAGACCACGAGGGACTGGCCACGGCGCATGTCGCCTGCGACGAAGACCTTCTCGCTCGATGTCTTGTAGCTCCTGTCGTCGGCGACCACGTTGCCGCGACGGTCCATGTCGACGCCCGATTGCTCCAGCAGGCCTTCCTTCACCGACCCCGCGAAGCCGATGGCGATGAAGACGAGGTCGGCCTTGAGGATGAACTCACTGCCTTCAATCGGCTGGCGCTTCTCGTCCACGCGGGCGCATTGCACGCCGGTAGCCTTGCCGTTCTTTCCGACAATGCCGAGCGTCGCCGCCTGGAACTCGCGCTCCGCTCCTTCAGCCTGCGAAGACGAAGTGCGCATCTTCGTCGGCCAATAGGGCCACACGGTGAGCTTGTCCTCACGCTCCGGCGGGCGTGGACGGATGTCGAGCTGCGTGACTGAGAGCGCGCCCTGGCGGAACGCGGTGCCGACGCAGTCGGAAGCCGTGTCGCCACCGCCGATGACGACCACGTGCTTGCCGCCTGCAAGGATAGGTTCAGCAGTTACATCCTCACCGCCGACACGTTGGTTCGACTGGGTGAGATAGGGCATCGCATTGTAAACGCCCTTCAGCTCCTGGCCCGGCAGGTTCGGATTGCGTGGATCTTCCGCGCCGCCTGCAAAGAGCACTGCGTCGAATTCGTTGTGAAGCGAGGCGAAGCTGCGATCCACGCCGATATTCATGCCGCAATGGAAGATCACGCCTTCGGCTTCCATCTGCTTCACGCGACGGTCGATGTGGTACTTCTCCATCTTGAAATCGGGAATGCCGTAGCGCAGCAGGCCGCCGGGACGTGCCTGACGCTCGAACACATGCACTTCATGTCCGGCACGCGCGAGCTGCTGCGCGGCAGCCATACCTGCAGGGCCTGAGCCGATGACGGCGACGCGCTTGCCGGTGGAGATATCTGCGGGTTCCGGCTTGATGAAGCCCATCTCCCACGCCTTGTCGGCAATGGCCTGCTCGATGGTCTTGATCGCGACCGGCTGGTTTTCGAGATTGAGCGTGCAGGCTTCCTCGCACGGCGCCGGGCAGATGCGGCCCGTGAATTCGGGGAAGTTGTTCGTGGTGTGGAGGTTGGCTGCGGCCTCCTCCCAATCGTTCTGCCAGACCAGATCGTTCCAGTCCGGAATCTGGTTGTGTACCGGGCAACCCGTCGGCCCATGGCAGAAGGGAATGCCGCAATCCATGCAGCGCCCCGCCTGCTTCTTCAGATCGTTGTCGTCGAGCGGCAGCGTGAATTCGCGGAAGTGGCGCACGCGCTCACCGGCGAGCTGATACTTCTGCTCCTGCCGGTCGTATTCGAGAAAGCCTGTGACCTTGCCCATCGTTTGCCCCTTTAATCCTTATTCCGCCGCCTGCAGGTTCCGGAGACGATCCATCTCCTGGAGCGCGCGGCGGTACTCGACCGGCATGACCTTCACGAACTTCGTGCGGAAGGTTGCCCAGTTGTCGAGGATTTCCTTCGCGCGGGCCGAGCCCGTATAGGTGTGGTGATTTGTGATGAGCTGCATCAGGCGCTCTTCATCGGGACCGGACATGTTGGCCATGATGTCGATGCGTCCTTTGGTCTCCAGATCGCCGCCATGGTGGTGGAGACGGCGCATCAGGTCCTCTTCCTCCTCGACGGGTTCGAGATCGACCATGGAGAGATTGCAGCGCTTGGAGAACGTGCCGTCCTCGTCGAGCACGTAGGCGATGCCGCCCGACATGCCCGCCGCGAAGTTGCGGCCCGTCTGACCGAGCACGACCACGAGGCCGCCGGTCATGTATTCGCAACCGTGATCGCCCGTGCCTTCGACAACCGCGATGGCGCCGGAATTGCGCACGGCGAAACGCTCGCCCGCCACGCCACGGAAGTAAGCCTCGCCTGCGATCGCTCCGTACATCACGGTGTTGCCGACGATGATCGAGCGCTCAGGTGCCGCTCTCGTGTTCGGCGACGGCTTGATGATGAGCTTGCCGCCCGACAGACCCTTGCCGACATAGTCGTTCGCCACGCCCTCCAACTCGACGGTGACGCCTGCAGCGAGCCATGCGCCGAAGCTCTGGCCCGCGGTGCCCTTCAGCTTCACGGTGATCGTGTCGTCGGGCAGGCCCTCATGGCCGTAGCGCTTCGCCACTTCGCCGGAAAGCATCGCGCCAGCCGTACGGTCGGAGCTGCGGATCGTGGCTTCGATGCTGACGGCTTCGCCATTCTCCAGCGCGGGTCCTGCCTTTGCGATGAACTCGCGGTCGAGCACCTTCGCGATGGGATGAACCTGACGCTCGAGATGACGGATAGCGACGTTCGCGGGCACTTCCGGCTTGTGGAAGAGCTTCGTGAAGTCGAGGCCCTTCGCCTTCCAGTGGTCAATGGCTGCGTTCTTATCGAGAAGATCCGACTGGCCGATCATCTCGTCGATGGTGGTAAAGCCCATCTGCGCCATCAGCTCGCGCACTTCCTCGGCGACGAAGAAGAAGTAGTTGACGACATGCTCAGGCAGGCCCTTGAAGCGCTTGCGCAAGACCGGGTCCTGCGTGGCGACGCCGACGGGGCAGGTGTTCAGATGGCACTTGCGCATCATGATGCAGCCCGCAGCGATCAGCGGCGCGGTCGAGAAGCCGAATTCGTCGGCGCCGAGCAGCGCCGCGATCACCACGTCACGGCCCGTGCGCAGCCCGCCATCGGCCTGAAGCGCAACGCGGCCGCGCAGGCGGTTGAGTACCAGTGTCTGCTGCGTTTCGGCAAGGCCGATTTCCCACGGCGAGCCTGCATGCTTGAGCGAGGTCAGCGGTGAGGCGCCCGTGCCGCCCTCGAAGCCGGAGATCGTGATGTGATCGGCGCGTGCCTTGGCAACGCCGGCAGCAACCGTGCCGACGCCGACTTCGGCAACGAGCTTCACCGACACGTCGGCTGCGGGGTTCACGTTCTTCAGGTCGAAGATCAGCTGCGCCAGATCCTCGATGGAGTAGATGTCGTGATGCGGCGGCGGGGAGATGAGGCCCACACCCGGTGTCGAGTGGCGCACGCGGGCAATCGTTGCGTTAACCTTGTGACCGGGCAACTGGCCGCCTTCGCCGGGCTTCGCGCCTTGCGCCACCTTGATCTGCATCATGTCGGCATTGACGAGATATTCCGTCGTCACGCCGAAGCGGCCGGAGGCGACCTGCTTAATGGCGGAACGCTTGGAGCGTCCATCCGAGAGCTTACGGAAGCGCTCCGGCTCCTCGCCGCCTTCGCCGGTGTTGGACTTGCCGCCGATGGAGTTCATGGCGAGCGCCAGGGTCTCGTGCGCTTCCTTCGAGATCGATCCGAAGGACATGGCGCCGGTGGAGAAGCGCTTCACGATTTCCTGCGCTGGCTCGACCTCGCTCAATTCGACAGGCGTGCGTCCGTTATCTTCCGCATTCTTGATGCGGAAGAGGCCGCGAATGGTCTTCAGCTCGTTGTCCTGCTCGTTCACGAGGCGCGCATATTCGCGGTAGCGATCCTGCGCGTTGAGGCGCACCGCATGCTGGAGCGTCGCCACCGTGTCCGGGTTCCAGGCGTGAACCTCGCCGCGCTGGCGGAAGGCATATTCGCCGCCCACATCGAGCGCGTTGCGGTAGATCGGAGCATCGCCGAAAGCATCGCGGTGACGCTGGACGGTTTCCTCCGCCACCTCATCCATGCCGATGCCTTCGATGGTGGTCGCGGTACCGAAGAAATCGCGCGACACGAAATCGGTCTTGAGGCCGACCGCATCGAAGATCTGCGCGCCGCAATAGGATTGATAGGTGGAGATGCCCATCTTGGACATGACCTTCAGCAGGCCCTTGCCGATGGACTTGATGTAGCGCTTCACTGCCTCGTCCGCGTCCACCTCTTCCGGCAGCTCGCCGTTCTTGAGCATGTCGGCGATGGTCTCGAAGGCGAGGTACGGGTTGATCGCTTCCGCGCCGTAGCCGGCAAGGCATGCGAAGTGATGAATCTCGCGCGGCTCGCCGGATTCGACAACGAGGCCGACCGAAGTGCGCAGGCCCTTGCGGATCAGGTAGTTGTGCACGGCGGCGGTGGCGAGGAGCGCCGGTATCGGAATACGGTCCGGGCCCACCATGCGGTCAGTGAGGATGATGATGTTGTAGCCGCCGTGAACCGCTGCTTCCGCGCGGTCGCAGAGGCGGTCGAGCGCGCCGTCGAGTGCGGATGCGCCGAGTTCGGCATCATAGGTGATGTCGAGGGTCTTCGTGTCGAAGCGGTCCTCGAAATGGCCGATGCAGCGGATCTTCTCCAGGTCCTCGTTGGTGAGGATCGGCTGGCGCACTTCGAGACGCTTGCGGCGCGAGGTGCCCTCCAGATCGAGGATGTTCGGGCGCGGGCCGATGAACGACACGAGGCTCATGACGAGCTCCTCGCGGATCGGATCGATCGGCGGGTTCGTCACCTGCGCGAAGTTCTGCTTGAAATAGGTGTAAAGCAGCTTTGACTTGTCGGAGAGCGCGGAGATCGGCGTGTCGGAACCCATGGAGCCGACAGCCTCCTGACCGGTCACGGCCATGGGTTGCAGAAGCAGCTTCAGGTCCTCCGTCGTGTAGCCGAAGGCCTGCTGGCGGTCGAGCAGCGACACGTCGGTGCGCGACTCGCGTGCCTGCACGGGCTTCAGGTCTTCCAGAACGATCTGCGTGCGCTTCAGCCATTCCTTGTAAGGGTGTGCATTGGAAAGCTGCTGCTTGATCTCGTCGTCGGAGACGATGCGGCCTTCCTCCAGATCGATGAGGAGCATCTTGCCCGGTTGCAGGCGCCACTTCTCGACGATCTTCTCTTCCGGAATCGGCAGAACGCCCATCTCGGAGGCGAGCACCACGAGACCGTCATCGGTCACGAGATAACGCGCGGGGCGCAGGCCGTTGCGGTCGAGCGTCGCGCCGATCTGCTTGCCGTCGGTGAAGCACACGGCGGCGGGGCCGTCCCACGGCTCCATGAGGGCGGCGTGATATTCGTAGAACGCACGGCGGTCGTCGTTCATGAGCGGGTTGCCGGCCCATGCTTCCGGGATCAGCATCATCATCGCGTGCGACAGCGAGTAGCCGCCGCGTACTAGGAATTCGAGTGCGTTGTCGAAGCAGGCGGTGTCGGACTGGCCCTCGTAGGAGACCGGCCAGATCTTCGAGATGTCGTTGCCGAAGAGTTCGGAATCGACGGAAGCCTGGCGCGCCGCCATCCAGTTCACGTTGCCGCGCAACGTGTTGATCTCGCCGTTATGCGCGACCATGCGGTACGGGTGAGCGAGCTGCCATGTCGGGAAAGTGTTCGTCGCGAAACGCTGGTGCACGAGGGCGATGGCGCTCTCGAAGCGCTCGTCCTGGAGATCCAGATAATAGTCGCGCAGCTGCGTGACCAGCACCATGCCCTTGTAGACGACGGTGCGGGAGGAGAGGCTCACCGGGTAATAACCGGCGGCGCGCTCGTCCTTCATGTCGTAGACGGCGTTGGAGATGACCTTGCGGGCGAGGAACAGGCGACGCTCGAACGTCTCCTGGTCGTCCATGCCTTTGCCCTTGCCGATGAAGATCTGGCGATGTTGCGGCTCCGTGGCCTTCACGCTCTCGCCGAGATCGCTGGAATCCACGGGCACCTCGCGCCAGCCGAGAACCTGCAGGCCCTCATCGGTGATCGCCTTGGTGACGATCCCTTCGACGAGGTCGAAGCCCTCCTTGTCGCGCGGCATGAAGAGGTGGCCGACACCGTATTGGCCTTCCTCGGGCAGCCAGATGCCGACCTTGGCGCACTCAGCCGCGAAGAACTTGTGCGGGATCTGGACGAGGATGCCGCAGCCGTCGCCCATCTTCGGATCCGCGCCGACCGCGCCGCGATGGTCGAGGTTGTGAAGGATCGACAGACCCTGCTCGACGATCTCGTGGGTCTTGCGGTTCTTCATGTCGGCGATGAAGCCGACGCCGCAGGAATCCTGCTCGTTGGATGGATCGTAGAGGCCTTGCGCAACCGGCAGGCCCGGATCGCGCACGAACCTGACCTTATCCGTTTTGGCGGCGGTGCGGCTTGGGACTTGGGTTTCCAGGCTCTTCATCGGCACGTCGCTCATGGGCAGATCCTTCACATCCGAACACTATTCTAGTCGCTTCGAGGCGGTTTTCGGGCCGCCGGATGATGAGGATCGTCCGGGTGCCCGCCGCTTCTGGGGTTTCGAGGGTTGGGTCCGGCAGGGGAGCCCGCACCTCGCGGGCACCTTTGGGCTGTCTTCAGCCCAGAGTCGCCCGTTCCGCCCACGTTTTGCGGGCGGTTTTCGTGGTATCTCGTTTCGTTCGCGTCAGGCGAAGCATCAAGAAGACCTCAGGGACGAAAAAGGGGTGCGGGGCACCCCAAAAGGGACAGCATCGCTGTCCTAATGAGGTCAAAGTGCCAGAGTTCATTGCAGGGCACAAGAGGGTTTAGAAAGATTTTAGACAAAAGTTACAAGCTGCTAATTCCGAATGTAACAAAAGCTATTTTTGGATAGCTCAAACGAAAGCCTTCTCCAATGGGTCAATGATCTTGACATGTCGCCTTCATTCAGGAGGTTAGCGCCTCCAGGGAGTAAGGTTATGAACTTCGCGAGCGACAATATCGTAGGGGCAAGCCCCCAGGTCATGCAGGCCCTGGCCGAGGCCAATGCCGGGGCCATGGCCGCCTATGGGGCGGACGAGATCACCAAACGGGTGAAGGCCCGCTTCAACGAGATCTTCGAGCGCGAAGTGTCGGTCTTCTTCGTGACCACGGGCACCGCCGCCAATGCGCTCGCCCTTGCTTCAGCCGTGCCGCCCTATGGTCTGTGCGTCTGCCATCGGGAAGCGCATGTGATCGACGATGAATGCGGCGCGCCGGAATTCTTCATGCATGGGGCGAAGCTCGCAGGCCTCCCGGGCGTCGCCGCCAAGCTCGACGCGGAGGATGTCGCCGCCTATCTGCGCAGCCTGCCGAAAGCCGTGAAGCAGATGCCGCCGAAAGCCCTGTCGATCTCGCAGGTCACGGAATGCGGCACTGTCTACACCCTGGAGGAGATCGCAGCCCTGAGCGCAGTCTGCCGGGAACACGGCCTTGCATTCCACATGGATGGCGCGCGCTTCACCAATGCCCTCGTGGCGCTGGACTGCACTCCGGCCGAGATGACCTGGAAGCAGGGCGTGGACATTCTCTCCTTCGGCGGCACCAAGAACGGCTGCCTCATGGCCGAAGCCATCGTGGTGTTCAGGAAGGATTTGGCGGAAGCCATGGATTACCGCGCCAAGCGCGCAGGGCAGATCGTCTCCAAGGGCCGGCTGATCTCGGCGCAGTTCGAGGGCTATTTCGCTAACGATCACTGGTACGCCAATGCCCGCCATGCCAACCGGCTGGCGAAGCGGCTCTCCGATGGCCTTACGCAGCTTCCCGGCATCCGTCTGGCATGGCCGACCGAGGCGAACGAGGTGTTCGCGATCATCCCGGCATCCGTCGACAAGGCGCTGAAGGAAGCGGGCGTACTCTATCACCCCTGGACGGAGGCGAGCCTGCCGAAAGGCGAGCAGGTCGGGCAGGGAGAACATCTGGTCCGTCTGGTTCTGTCCTTCGCCAGCCGCGACGAAGATATCGGGAAAGTGATTGAGATCGCCAGCATAGCGATTGCCCGTCAGGCGGCGGAGTAGGTTTCTGCCCTAACCTTGCCGCATTCTCCCGCGATGTGTCCTCTCACGAGACCGTTGACCAACGGGGTACACCTCCAGCCCCGGCGGGATATCAAGGACCAGGTTTCAAAAAACAAAAAAAAGCGCCCCGGACAAACCGGGGCGCTCTTCGTTTGAGCTCTGGGGAAGGCGTTAAGCAGCCTTCTGGGCCTCGATGGCCGTCCGAGCGCCATTGGATGAAATCGGGATGAGCTTGGGCTTCTTGGCCTCCGGAATCTCGCGCACGAGATCGAGATGGAGCAGGCCGTTCTCGAGGGCAGCACCCACAACCTGCACGCCGTCGGCCAGCTGGAAGCGCCGGTCGAAGCTGCGCGCCGCAATGCCCTGATGGAGCACTTCAGCTCTGCGCTCGTCGGTGGGCTTGCGCTCGCCGCGCACGGAGAGGGTGTTTTCCTTGACCTCGATGGTCAGATCCTGATCGGTGAAGCCGGCGACCGCGATGGAGATGCGATACGCATTCTCGCCGGTGCGCTCGATATTGTAGGGCGGGTAGCTCGGGGCCGCGTCGACGCCGACCATCTGGTCGAGCATCGAGAACAGACGGTCGAAACCGACCGTGTTGCGGTAGAGGGGAGCAAGATCGAACTGTCGCATGGCATATTCTCCTAGAAGCAACATGCATCTGTCGAAGGATCCACCTGCCATAGGCTGGATCCGGATAAGCGCGCCGCCGTCATGGCCGGCGCTGTTTTGATGTGGGAATAGAGGAGGTTGTCCGCAAGGGGCTCGCTTATCGAGCCATGGGTACCCTATATATGAGGGCAACAGCGCGACCATGAGACCTGCTCAGAGACCTGCCCGTGGAATTCTTCCCCACTCCCGATAATTCCGTGCCCGGCGATCCGGTGCTCACCAGCATCACCACGGCTGACGGAATCGCCTTGCGCGTCGCCTATTGGCAAGCTGAAACCGATCAGCCGAAGGGCACGGTCTGCGTGCTGCACGGGCGGGCGGAGTTTATCGAGAAATATTTCGAGACGGTGAGCGAGTTGTTGAAGCGCGGCTTTGCCGTGGTGACCTTCGACTGGCGCGGGCAGGGACTCTCCGGCCGTCAGGTGAAGAACCCGCGCAAAGGCCATGTGCGCCGCTTCGCCGACTACCGCCATGACATCGAGGCCGTGCGCGACCAGATCCTGATGCCGCTCATGCCCGAGCCGCATTTCGCACTGGCGCATTCCATGGGTGGAGCGATTGCGCTCAACGCGGCCTATGAGAGCTGGCTGCCCTTCCGCCGCCTCGTCACCACCACGCCGATGATCGCGCTCTCCATCGTCAGGCGCACAGGCGGCGCGACTTTCCTCGCGCGCTTTCTCAGGACTCTAGGGTTCGGCAAGATGTTCGTTCCCGGCGGGGGCGAAACATCCATCTCCACTCTGCCGTTCAAGGGCAATCGCCTCACGACCGATCCGGTGCGTTATGCCCGCAATGCCGATGCCGCGACCGCCATTGGGCCGGGCGCCATCGGTGCACCGACCGTGGCTTGGCTCGATGCCGCTTTTCGTTTCATGAAGTGCTTTACCGCGCCGAATTATGCGCTGAAGATCCGGCTTCCGACGCTCATCGTCGCGGCAGGAGAAGATCCGGTTTGCGCCACGCCGGCGACGGAACGCTTCGCCGCGCGGCTGAAGGCCGGCCATGCCATCGTGATCCCCGGCGCACGCCACGAAATCCTCATGGAGCGCGACGACATTCGCGATCAGTTCTGGGCGGCCTTCGATGCGTTCATTCCGGGAACGCCCGATCCGGTCTTCGGGCAGAAGCCGGACCTCGCAATCCTCGGCTTATCGGCTGAGAAGCTCGACGGCGGCGGCGTGGACGCGCCGGTCGCCAGCAGCCACGATGCGCCCTCCTTCAGCGGGTGAACCGCCGTCCCAGGTGGTGACGATGCCGCCAGCGCCTTCGATGATCGGCACGAGCGCCGCGATGTCGTAGGGCTTGAGGCCCGATTCCACGACAATATCGATATGGCCTGCCGCAAGCATGCAATAGGCATAGCAATCGCAACCATAGCGGGCGAGGCGGACCACGCTCTCCACGCGGTCATAGGCGCGCAGCTCGTCGCCTGCGAAAAGCTTCGGGCTCGTGGTGGAGATCACCGCATCCTTCAGGGATTCGCAGCGGCGGGTCATGAGCTTGCGCTCGCCGCCGGGGCCGCGATAGGTCGCGCTGCCGCCATCGCCGAAGAAGCGCTCGCCCGTGAACGGCTGATGCATCATGCCGAAAACGGGCCGGCCCTTGTGGGTAAGGCCGATCAGCGTGCCCCAGGTGGGAAGCCCCGCGATGAAGGCGCGCGTGCCGTCGATGGGGTCGAGCACCCATACATATTCCGCATCCGCGTTCTCCGAGCCGAATTCCTCGCCGATGATGCCGTGGCTCGGGAAGCTGCGCTTGATGAGGTTGCGGATCGCCACTTCACCGGCCCTGTCGGCCTCCGTCACCGGATCGAAGGCCCCGCCGCGAGATTTGTCCTCCGTGGCGATGGCCGTGCGGAAGAAGGGCAGGATCGCCTGACCGGACGAGGTCGCGAGCTCGTTGACGAAATGCGAAAAGTCGATGAGCCCCATGACGCGCGAATTCCTCTATGTCTGTTCATGGGCCGCAATCGCCCGTTGTTCTCCAGCTTTTATCAAGCATGCTAGAGGCGGCAAGAGACTAACAGTATTTCGGGGGGCATGTTCATGGATACCGGCATCAAGGCGGCGCCGACCCGCCAGGAGACGGCCCTTTTCCTCGTAGGCGCCCTGGCGGCGATCTATGCAATCAGCCAGTTCCTGCGCAATTCCATCGGCGTCATCGCCAATGACCTCGCCCGCGAGCTCTCCCTTTCGGCGACGCAGACTGGCTTGTTGTCCAGTGCCTTCTTCTTTGCCTTTGCCGCGGTGCAGATCTCTGTCGGCATCGCCATCGACCGCTATGGGCCGAAGAACACCATGCTGGTCACTGCGGTGCTGACGGTTGTCTCCACAATCCTGTTCGCGCTCGCCCCTTCGGCTTCCGCGCTCATTGCCGCCCGTGCCCTCATGGGACTCGGCTGCTCGACCTTTCTCATGGCCCCTCTGGTGATCTTCGCAAGGCGCTTCACGCCTCTGAAATTCGCCGGGCTCGCCAGCCTGCATATGAGCCTCGCCAATATCGGAACGCTCTCGGCCACCGCCCCGCTTGCCCTGTCCGCCGCCTATCTGGGCTGGCGGGAATCGTTCCTGACTGTAGCCGGGTTTACCACCATCATCGCGGTCATTCTCGTCTGGGCCGTGCCGAAGGATCAGGCCAAGGGTGAGGGGCGAGAGAATCTGTCCGATGCCTTCCGAGGCGTCTCGGAGGCGCTGAAGGTGCGTTCCTTCTGGCCGGTCTTCTTCGTGCACCTGACCACCTATGGCTGCTTCGCCTCCGTCGTCGGCCTCTGGGGCGGGCCGTGGCTGAAGGATGTGCATGGGGCCGATCTGGAGACCCGAGGCAGCATTCTGCTGATCGCAGCCTGCGGGCAGATTGCCGGGCTCCTGACCTGGGGCGCACTCGACCGCCATTGGGGAAGCTACAAGCAGCTCGTGCTGCTGGCGGGAACAGCCACCGCTCTCCTGCTGATCGGTCTCATCGTGCTGCCGCTCAGCCTGACTGGGGCAACGATCTGGTTCGGCCTGTTCGGTTTCTGCGTCGCTTTCACGCCGATCCTCATGGCCCATGGAAAGTCGCTCTTCCCGCCCGAGATCATGGGGAGAGGCATCACGCTCATGAATATAGGCACCATGGGCGGGGCCTTCCTCTCCCAAAGCGTCACCGGCCTCCTGATCGACCTCGCCGGGCGCAACGGGCAGGGAGCCTACACGGCGGTCAATTATCAGCTCGTCTTCGGAGCGCTGGCGGCCTGGCTGTTGCTGAGCCTTGCCGTCTACACGCGGGCTATCGATCTGCATCCGAGCAGGCATGCATCCAAAGCATAGCCAAGAACGTCGATTCCACTTGCAATTTGTGCAGCGCGAAGTAATTATTGCACTGCGGTATGGCGATTGGCGTCGCCGCACCGCCGCCCTTCCTGGGCGTTTCCTCCCTAAACTTCGGGCCGCTTTCAGCGGCCTTTTTCTTTTTAGGGCAGAGTTTAGCCAATCACTCCGCAGCAATGGGCCGGATCGTGAACTCGCCTTCGAGGTCTGAGATGACTTGGGCGAAGGCGATGGACAGGTCGGCGGAAAGCGCGCCGAAGCCCGGTTTCTTCTGCATCGCACGCTCATCCATGTAGAGCGCCCGGTTGATTTCGATCTGTAGGGCGTGGCGGCCGAGCGCCGGCTCGCCGTAATGCTCGGTGATGAAGCCGCCCGCATAGGGCTTGTTGCGGATCACCGTATAGCCCCGCCCCCTCAAGGCCGCTTCTACAAGATCGATGAGCAGGGTGGCGCAGGAGGTGCCGTAGCGGTCCCCCAGCACGATATCGGCCTTGATGCCGTCGTCCCGGCTGACGCTGGAGGAGGGCATGGAATGGCAATCGATCAGGATCGCCTGGCCGAATGTCTCGGCCGTACGGCGCACGAGGCCTCTTAAAGTGCGGTGATAGGGCTTGTAGAGCCATTCGATCCGGTGGAGCGCCTCATCCACAGGCAAACGCGACTGATAGATCTCCTGCCCATCGGCCACGATGCGGGGGATGGTGCCGAGGCCGCCTGCCACCCGCATGGAGCGGGTATTGGCGAATGGCGGCAGCCGCCCGTCGAACATGCGGGAATCGAGCTCGTAGGGCTCCCGGTTCAGGTCGAGATAGGCTCGTGGGAAGCGCGCCGCCAAAAGGGGAGCGCCGAGATCGGGGACCGAGGAGAACAGCTCGTCCACGAAGGCATCCTCGGACCGGCGCAGGGCCATGGGATCGAGCCGCGAGGCCGCGAGGAAGGCCGCAGGATAAATCGCGCCGGCATGCGGGGCATTGAAGACGAACGGAATCGTCTGCCCCGTGGGCTCGCTCAGAATGAAAGGGGGGTCGAACTCATCGACGATGGCAGGCCGCATCGGAACAATGGCTACGCTGGAAAATAAATCGTCCGGTTAGTGTAAGGCAGCGCCGCATTCTGTCCACGACAATATCGTTTCTATAGCATCGGACCAAAAAGTGGATTTGCACTTTTTGGATCAATCCGATGCTTTCTCTTTGAATCAGAGCATCGTTCCCACGCAAAACCGGCGCCACTTTTGCGCACGATGCTCCAGGCCGCGTCGTTCTTTCACGGGTTATTTACCCAATTGGGCCCATGAAGACACATTCTCATTCGCCACGATTCGGGGCATGGCAGCCGATGAAGATCCTTCTCGCTGAAGACGACAACGACATGAGGCGCTTTCTTGTGAAGGCGCTGGAGAACGCAGGCTACGAAGTGGCCCCGTTCGATAATGGCCTTTCCGCCTATAACCGCCTGCGCGAGGAGCCCTTCGAGCTCCTGCTGACGGATATAGTCATGCCGGAAATGGACGGCATCGAGCTGGCCCGCAAGGCCACCGAGCTCGATCCGGACATCAAGGTCATGTTCATCACGGGTTTCGCCGCCGTGGCCCTGAACCCGGATTCACAGGCTCCGAAGGATGCGAAGGTGCTTTCCAAGCCCTTCCACCTGCGCGATCTGGTGACCGAGGTCGATAAAATGATGGCAGCCTAAGGCATCGAACCGGTCCGATGCCCTCTCTTTGAATGAGAGCATCGTCCAGTGCGGACCCAGCGGGCCGCGCAAGCGAAAACCGGAACCACTTTTCCGCACGATGCTCCAAAAAGGTTGCTCAACATGACTTGCGCATATGCCCACTTGTGGGTATATCGCCTCCCACAGCCGAAACGGGACGTCAAAAATCACCGTTTCCCGGGCGCGTAGCTCAGCGGGAGAGCACTACGTTGACATCGTAGGGGTCGCTGGTTCGATCCCAGCCGCGCCCACCATTTTCTTTTTTCCGGCCTTCCCGAAGGGCCGCAGGAGACCGGATATGAAGATCCGTAACTCGTTGAAGTCGATCCGCGGTCGTCACCGCGACAACCAGCTGGTTCGTCGCAAGGGCCGGGTCTACATCATCAACAAGACCCAGAAGCGCTACAAGGCTCGTCAGGGCTAAGTGCATCGTCAGGGGAAGCGGACACCGTTTCCCCGAAAAGACGATGCGACCTGAAAGAGTTCGCTGCGGCAACGCCGCGCACGCTTTTATGAATTGACCGCGCATGCCGGGATCCTAAAATCCCGGCATGCGCTTTTTTGTGGGTTTGCTGACCTTATCCTTAAGCTTCGTGGCACTGCCCTTGAGTGCGCAGGAATCCACGCGCCCCAGTGAAGCTCCGAGAGAGCAGGCGACTCCGCCTCGTCCGCGCCCCACCACCATCGACGATCTGTTCGATCGGCTGGCCAAGGCCAAGTCAGAGCCGGAGGCGGAAGGAATCACCTCGCTCATCGAGCGGCGCTTCCAGCGTTCCGGGTCCGATACGGCCGATCTTCTTCTCAGCCGCGCCACGGAAGCCTTCGGCAAGAAGGATTATCCGCTCGCCATCGAGCTGCTCGACCGGGTGGTCACGCTTCAGCCAAACTGGGCGGAAGCCTGGTACAGGCGGGCGACCGTGTTCTACCAGATCGACGATCCGGTCGGCGCCATGGCCGATCTCAGCCGGGCCTTGAAGATCGAGCCGCGCCATTTCAACGCCTGGACCGGCCTCGGCCACATCTTCATGGCCTCGGACGACAAGGCCCGCGCGCTGGAGGCCTATCGTCGGGTGCTCAAGCTCAACCCGAAGCTCTCGACCGTTCAAACCCTCGTGGATCGCCTGGGCCACGATGTGGATGGGCAGGATCTCTGATATTCAATCCTGATGAGTGTTGTTCTTGGTATCCTGGCGACCTTCCTGCTGAGTGTCCTGGCTGGAGCCATCTTCACCCATGTTCATGGCTGGATCATCGCGCGCCGCTACCCGCCGACGGGGAAGTTCATTTCCATCGACGAGTGCCGGCTGCATTACCGGGAGGCCAAGCCCGACGGTGAGCCGCGCGGCACCATCGTGCTTCTGCATGGCGCCTCCTCGAATCTCGTCGAATCCATGCTGGGCCTCGGCTGGCATCTGGCGCAGCGCTACCGGGTCCTCGCTTTCGACAGGCCGGGCCATGGCTGGAGCGAGCGCAAGCGGGGATTAAGCGAAGCCGAGCCCGCGCGTCAGGCGGCGCTTATCGCCACGGCCCTGCGCAAACTCGATGTGCGCAACTCCGTCGTGGTCGGGCATTCCTGGTCGGGAACCATCGTGCCGCATTTTGCGCTGGATCATCGGGATGTGGCGGGCGCCATCCTCGTCCTTGCCGGCATCACTACGCCCTGGCCGGGCGGCACAATGGGCTGGTTCAAGCGCTTCATCGATTCGTGGATAGGCTGGCTGATGATGCGCAGCCTCGCGCTGCCCATCACCCTGGTGCTGCGCCCCTGGATGAAGCGGAAGACCTTCTATCCACAGCCGGCCCCGCCCAGCATCGTGAGAAAAGGCTTCATCCCGTTGGCGTTCAGGCCTCGTGCTTATGAGGCCAACATGCAGGACTTCGCCGTCATGTACGATGGGGTGTGCTCTTTAAGCCCGCGCTACGGCGACATCCGCATGCCGGTCGTGGTGGTGGCGGGCGATCGCGACGAGATCGTCTGGACCGATCTGCACAGTCAGGCCTTCGTGCACGCGGTTCCCGGTGCAAGGCTGATTCTGATGCCGGGGATCGGGCATATGCCGCAATACGCCGACGCCAGCACGGTTCTGGCGGCTATCGAGGAGCTGGCGGAGGAGATCGCGAGCTCGCAGGTTCTGCAAGTGCAAGCCTCATCCTGAGAGTTCGCACTGCCTGTCATGGCCGGGCTTGTCCCGGCCATCCCGATTGGTAGAGCGCAACGCTTCAATGCACCGGGATCACCGGCACAAGGCCGGTGATGACGTGAGGGTGCTGGAAAGCGCGCAGCGCCTCAAGCCTTGGCCGCGTGCTCCTGATTGATGAAGGCGATACGCACCATGTTGGTGGCGCCCGGAGTGCCGAAGGGCACGCCTGCCACGATGATGATGCGGTCGCCGATAACGGAATGGCCCTCGCGCACGGCGAACTTGCAGGCGCGGAACGCCATGTCGTCCATGTCGCTCGCATCCTTGGTGCGGATGGAATGCACACCCCACACGAGAGCGAGGCGCCGCGCCGTGTCCTGGCTGGGAGTGAGAGCGATCACCGTTGAGTTCGGACGCTCGCGGGCGATGCGGAACGCGGTCGAGCCGGAGAAGGTCCAAGCCGCGATGGTCTTGAGGTTCAGCGTGTCGGCGATCTGGTGCGCGCCGGCGGCGATGGCGTCCGAACCCGTGGCTTCCGGCTCGGTGTTGAGGGTGCGCATGATCGACCAGTAATTCTGATCCTGCTCCACCTCTTCCGCGATGCGGCTCATGGTGGAAACCGCCTCGATGGGATAATCGCCAGAAGCGCTTTCCGCCGAGAGCATCACCGCGTCCGCGCCGTCATAAACGGCGGTCGCCACGTCGGAGACTTCGGCGCGGGTGGGCACTGGCGCCGTGATCATGGATTCGAGCATCTGCGTTGCCACAACCACCGGCTTGCCGAGACGGCGGGCGGCGCGGACGATGCGCTTCTGAATACCGGGCACTTTCTCGAGCGGCATTTCTACGCCGAGATCGCCGCGCGCCACCATCACCGCGTCGGAGATCTCCATGATTTCGTCGAGGCGCGTGATGGCCTGCGGCTTTTCGAGCTTCGACATGACGAGAGCGCGGCCGCGGGCCACCTTCTTCACCTCGGCCACGTCTTCGGGACGCTGCACGAAGGAAAGCGCAATCCAGTCGACGCCCGCATCGAGAGCGGCTTCGAGATCCGAGCGGTCCTTCTCCGTCATAGCGGCGACGGGGATCGTCGTGTCCGGCAGGCTCACGCCCTTGCGGTTCGAGATCTTGCCTGCCACCTCGACAACGGTCGTGGCGGAGCCTTCCTTCACGCTCTTCACGCGAAGACGCAGCTTGCCGTCGTCGATGAGAACCGTGTGGCCGGGCTCCAACGAGGACAGGATTTCCGGATGGGGCATGTGGACACGGGTCACGTCGCCCGGTGTCTTGTCGGCATCGAGCGTGAAGGTCTGGCCCGGCTCCAGCATGGCGCTGTCGCCATTGAACATGCCCACGCGCAGCTTCGGACCCTGAAGGTCGGCGAGGATGGCGATGGGGCGCTTGAATTTGGCCTCGACGGCGCGCAGCACAGCCACGCGTTCCTTCAGCCGCTCACGCGGCAGGTGGCTCATGTTGAGGCGGAACACATCGGCTCCGGCCTGGAAGAGCTTCTCGATCATTTCCTGCGATTCGGAAGCCGGACCCAGCGTTGCGAGAATTTTGGTGCGCCGTGAGCGTCTCATGGTTGTGCCCCCCCAGGGCGGTTTGTTTCTGTGAGCTGGATGGTCCAGCTTTTTTGTTCACCGGTATCGACTTCGAAGAAGCCGCTGCGATCAAAGCCTCTCGCGAGGCAATCCTCCGTGCCGCGGATCGTGAATTCTCGTTCGCGGGTACACATGAAGGAGCGTCCGCTCCATTCGCCGCCCCGGTCGTAATCGATCGCGTAGATATAGTAGAAGCGGCCGCCGAGTTGCCCCTTGAGCAGGGTCTCGCAGCCGCGCGCATTCAGGTTCCACCAGCCCTCCGTCACCCAGCCTTGAGCGTCGCGGTAGCCGAGCGCGATGCCCACGCGGCTCGACGTCATGTTGCACAGGCGCAGGTCCGCGTAAGCCGGGGACGCCATCAGGAACATTCCGCCGGCAACGAACGTCGCCAGCGCAAGGCTCCGCCGCCAGCGGGAAGCCGATGTGAGAGGTGCGGCAGTCATAGAGGTCGATTCAGTCAATCTGTCAGGAATGAAATCGCACAATGCGTCGGAAACTATGTCGAATCGTTGTCGGCCAGAAGTGAAAGCGCATCAAGCCAAAACAGCAGCGTTTTCAACATTTAGCCTGCTAAAAATCTGATTCACCGCGCCGTTGAAGGCTTTCAGCCTTGTTTTGCCCTTCGTTTGAAGGGGGAAATTCAATGCGCTTTCGACGCGGCATCGGAGCGGGGACGGGCCGCCCAGATGCCGATCAGGATCAGGGCTCCGCCCAAAGCCTGCATGGAGGAGAGCGCCTCGCTCAGGATGAGCCAGCCGAAGAGTGCGGCGGCGACCGCTTCCAGGAAGATCACGAGAGAGGAGAAGACGGCCGGCAGCCGACCCAGGGCGATGGCCAGAAGGCCTTGCCCGCCCGCGTGGCTGATGAGGGACATAGCCACGAGGGCCGCGACGCCCTGCAGGGTGTGCGGCATCACCCGTGGATCGAGCACGAGCGCGACGATCAGCAGGATCACGGCCGTCACGACGGTCGCCTCGAAGGTGACGCGGGCCGCGCCCGCATTCTCACGCGCCTTGCCGACGGCAATGAAATAGAGGCCGAAAAAGATGGCTGTGCATATTCCGAAGAGATCGCCTTGGAGGCGGGACGTGCCGATCTGGAGGCTTTCCCCGATCAGGGCCGCGCCACCCGCAAGGCAAAATGCAAGGCCGATGACTGTGCCGCGGGAGACCCGCTGCTTGAGCACGAGCCAGGTGATCAGCACGACGAAAAGCGGGGCGGTGGTGGCGAAGAAGGTGGCGTTGGCCACCGTCGTATCGCGAATCGACAGGTGCCAGAAGAAGAGATCCCCCGAGAAGACGAGGCCCGCCAGCACATTCGCCTTGGCGAACCACACCTTCGGTTTGTCCCTCGGTGCCTTCGCCTCCTCGATTCGCATCCAGGCATAGAGGAGCGGCAGGCACAGGGCCACGCGCCAGAAGGCGCTGGCGAAGGGGCCCACATCCGTCAGGGCGAAGCGCACGAAGATCGGGGAGATGCCCATGGCGACCGCGCCGAGGCACAGCGCCGTGAAAGCCGGTGCTATCCCTGAATCGACACGTGCGGTTGTGGATGATGAGGACATGTGGGCCTTTGGGCGCTTGCGCAGGAATGTTGCGCGGTTGGTCGCGTTGTCACGTCTGGTAGGGCAGGTTAAGCCATCCTTTCAACCCTGCATTTCCACTCAAGCTCAAGTTATTCGGTCTCCACCATGTCCGCCTCCCTCGCGCTCGAGAGCGCCGCCGGTCTCACCCTTGAGACGTCCCTGGAGCCTTGCCCCGTCGAGACCATCGCGGGTGCTGTCGAAACCGGCATCCTTCTCCTGTGCGATCACGCTTCGAATGCGGTCCCGGCTGATTTGGGCGATCTCGGATTGCCGGAGAGCCAGTTCCAGCGCCACATCGCCTACGATATCGGCGCTGCGGCGGTGACGCGTTCCCTTGCAGAGCGCCTCAATGCGCCAGCACTTCTCACTCAATTCTCCCGCCTCATCATCGACCCCAATCGCGGGCGCGACGATCCGACCCTGGTCATGCGGCTCTCCGACGGCGCGGTGGTGCCGGGCAATGCCAAGGTGGACGAGGCCGAGGTGCAGAGGCGAATCGCCCGCTTCTACGATCCCTACGATGCCGCCATCTCGGAGGCGATCCACAAGGCAATAGGGGCGGGCCATCCGCCGGTCATCGTGACGGTGCACAGCTACACGCCGATCTGGCGCGGCTGGCCGAGGCCCTGGCATGTCGGCATTCTCTGGGATGCGGATGACCGCTTCGCCAAGCCCCTGTTGGAGGGCCTGATGGCGGAGGAAGGACTCGTCGTGGGCGACAACGAGCCCTATGATGGGGCGCTCGCGGGCGACACCATCGACCGCCACGCCACGATCCGGGGCCTCGCCAATGCGCTGATCGAGATCCGGCAGGATCTCATCAGTTCGGATGAGGGCGCGGAGGAATGGGCGGAGCGCTTCGCCGGGCTTCTCAAGCCTCTCGCCGCAAGGGCAGACCTGCGCCTGCCAACGGCTTTCGGAACCCGCACGCGGGAGCGCCTGCGCCAGCATTGAGGAGAAAACCTGTGAAGGATTTGGACGCCGCGACCCGGACCGAACTGGAAGCCGCCGCTTTCCGCAGGCTCGTCGAGCATCTGCGCGAGCGCGGCGACGTGCAGAACATCGACCTGATGAACCTCGCGGGTTTTTGCCGAAACTGCCTGTCCAACTGGATCAAGGAAGCCGCTGACGCCCGCGGCATCGCGCTCACCAAGGACGAGAGCCGCGAGCATGTCTACGGCATGCCCTACGAGGAGTGGAAGGAGCGCCACCAGAGCGAGGCTTCTCCGTCGCAGCTAAAGAATTTTGAAGAATCGAAGCCGAGGCATTAAACCCGCTTCAACCAAATCGAACGTAACACTGGCGCTAACGCCATCATCAATCAGGGGCTTCATTCATGGATGACGCAGCTTTCAACACCGAATCCGTCGCAGCCGACCAGCTGAAGGCCTTCATCGAGCGCATCGAGCGATTGGAGGAGGAAAAGGCCGGCATCGCCGGAGACATCAAGGACGTCTATTCCGAGGCCAAGGGCAACGGCTTCGATACCAAGGTTCTCCGCAAGATCGTCTCCTTACGCAAGCGCGACTACGCCGAGCGTCAGGAAGAGGACGCGATCCTCGAACTCTACATGCAGGCTCTCGGGATGGTCTGAGGCGCCTGACGCTACGATATGTTTTCAAAAGGCCCGCTGCCTCGCGCTGCGGGCCTTTTTCTTTGCGTGAAGTTTATGCCGCCAGGGCGATGGCTGCGGCGATCATGCCGAGCGAAGCAGACAGCCCGATCCAGTCGAGCGCCCACGAAAGATCGTCGTCCACCGGCGAGGGGAGTGGCGTGGGATCGCCCAGCACCATTTCCTTGTCATCGTCGTCCATGGATCTCTCCAATCCCTGCATAGGGTTGTAGGCCGCATGGACAGGGCAGACGATCACTCTTCGGTATTCATCGGAGGCAGGAAGGCGCGGAGGGAGTAATGACCTCGGCGAGGCTCAGTGTCATCCCCGGCGAGCGGAGCGAGGGAAGGGGATCCATAACGCGGCGCGTGTGGGTGGATTCCCTTCCCCTCCGCTCCGGCCGGGAATGACACTGAGGAAGGATACTCACTCACGTCATCACCGGCCTTGTGCCGGTGATCCCGATTGCCTTGAGGCGCGGCGCTCTTCGGATCGGGATGGCCGGGACAGGCCCGGCCATGACGGTGATGAGCAACAAAAAAGGCGGGGTCTGTGCCCCGCCTTTTCGCTTACCGCACCACCGGCAGCGACTTCACCGCCGGGCCTGTGAACTTGTTGGTCGCCAGATCCCCGATGGGTTTGTTCGAGAAGCCCATATGCAGGCTGGGCTCCGCCGACATGAGGGCGCTGAGCGCCGTCGATGGCTGTTTCGGAGCGGAAGGAGCGGGCTTCGTCGCGACGGGCGCGGGCTTCGGCTTGATGTCCTTGGGCAGATCGCGCGGGGTGGAGCCTGTGACCACAGGAATATCGACCGGAGCGGCGGAGGCCACGGCGATGGGGCGCATGTCAGGCCGTGGCGGCGGCAGCGGAACCAATCCCACGCTGGAATCGGTGGAGCCGCGCAGATCCGCGAGAACCGGGATCGGATTCGTTGCGGAAAGCGAATCGGGGCGGGCTGGAGGCAGCGGCGCATAGGCCAACGCCGTTGTCGGGATCAGCTCCTCGGGCGCATCGGGGCGGCGAGGCGGAATCGGGGCGAAGGCATCCTTGCCGATGGACATATCAGAGCCGTTCGCGGCTTGGCCCTCTGGCCCCTGCTGCCAGGCGAGCGTCGGGCCGGATGGCGTATTGACGGTGCTAGGCTGACCGTTGATCCGGGTCGGAGGGAGAGGCGCCGATTGCGGAACCGAAAGCTCCTCGCGCAGAGCCGGAGCCATGGCGGCGACCACGGTCGGCGAGGGAGCCGGATCGGGCCGCGCTTGTGCCACCGCCACCGGGGCCTGACGCGCAACAGGAGCATTCCGGTTCTCGTATTGCTGCAAGACGGCCGTGGGCGAGGCGTTCGAATCGTCCGCGTAATAGCCATTGGCATTGCCGCGCGACGCCATGATCGTCCGGCTGGGCCGCGATGCGGTGCGGATTTCCTCCGCATCCTCCTCAGCGTCCTCATCGAGACCGAACAGGGTGGCCCAGAAGCTCTTGCGGCGCGGTTGGGCGGCAATGGCCTCATCGGCATCCGCATAGGCCGAATAGCCTGCAACCGTGCCGCCAGCGGCGAGCACGTCCGCGCGGGCGAGCTCGTAGCCGGGGAGGGGACGTCCGTCGGACGGAACATGCACCGTGCGGCCATCGGGGAAGATGCGGGTGAGCTGGTCGCGGGTCATGCGCGGCCATGCGCGCACGCTGCCTACGTCGAGATGGACGAAGGGTGTGTAGGCGTTGGGATAATAGCCGACGCCGCCGCGCTGAAGCCGCATGCCGATGGCGCGCAGGCGGTCGGCGGATACGTCGGGCAGGTAGAAGTCCAGGGCCTTGCCCTGCATGTGCTGGCTGTTCTTGGCGACCGCGCTGGAGCGGCGGCGCAGCATGGAATTCGTCTGGGGCGCGCGATAGGCGGAGTTCACGCGTACCGGCGCGTCCGATCCGACCTCGCGATAAACCTCCCACACTGTATCGAACAGGCGCGGATCCATGCGCGTCGACTCGGCCCGGCGCCAGTCGCGCAGGAACCAGTTGAGCTGTTGCAGGGCGCCGGAATCGTACTGGCCGTTCCGCCTGAAGGTGACGGTCAGCGTCTCTTTGGTGTTGTTGTGGTAGAAGGTCAGCGTGCGCGTGTCGCCATTGGCAACGGCATTCTGCGTGCCGCGCACGCCGCCGGCCATGATGGCGAGAAAAGCCACGAGCCCGATGCCAAAGCGGCTCAAGCGGCGGTCCGAACGCAATACTCTCACTGTGATACTCGTCTTGTACGCTACGCACCGCGGCGGAGCGCGGCAGAACCTTATAGTGAAAGGATCTTTGCCGAAGACGGTTACCTTCCGGTTAAATCGGAGACGAAAAAGCGGCCTGAATGGCCGCTTTTGGATAAGTTTCAATCGGCGAGGTTGAGGGCGGCGCGCACCTTGCGGTCGAGGCCGTAGAGATCGTTGAAGGATTTCAGCTCGCCCTTCTCATCCACCGCGAGAGTGAAATAGGTCAGGTGCACGGGAAGCGGCTGGGAGAGGTTTACATAGCGCTCGCCCTTGCCGACGAGGCCGCGCAGCTTCTCGCCGGTCCACTTGCCGTCCTTGGCGAAGATTTCGTCCGCCAGTTCAAAGGGCTTGTCCACGCGCACGCAGCCATGGCTGAAGGCGCGCCTGGCGGCGGAGAAGAGATTGCGGTTCGGCGTGTCGTGCAGATAGACCGCATGGTTGTTGGGGAACATGAACTTCACGTAACCCAGCGCATTGCGCTCGCCCGGCGGCTGCTGCACGGAAATGTTATTGCCGCGGCGGATGACCTTGTAGCCTTTCCGCGCCGCGTAATAGGGGTCCTGCGCAAGACCGGGCAGGATCTCCTTCTTCATGATCGAGGGCGGAATCGTCCAGGACGGATTCACCACAAGATATTTCATGCTCTCGGAGAAGATCGGCGTCTGCGACTGCTCCTTGCCGACGATCACGCGGGTCTGGTGGACGGTTCTGCCGTTGTCCAGGAATTGCAGGCGGAACTCCGGCACGTTCACCATGATATGGCGGGATCCGAGATCCTGAGGAAGCCAGCGCCAGCGCTCCATATTCGCGATCAGCTCGGCCTCGCGCGCCGCGACGGAGGGGCCGGAGAGTGCCGCCACCGTCTGCGCATTGAGGACCCCATTCGTCGGCAGGCCCTTCTCCTTCTGGAAGGCCGCGACGGCGGAGGCCACGCGCTCGTCATAGACGGTTTCGTTGCTGTCCTTCGTCAGGTTGAAGCGCGCGCGGATGAGGGGCACGCGCGGGTCCTTCATGCCCACTCGCAAGGTCGGGCCTTTCGGCAGGCGCACGCTCGGCTGCGACGGATGGTTGGCGCGCAGTTTGGCGAGACGCTCCTTGAGCGCGCGGTAGCCTTCATGCGGCGGGTTGTAGGTGGCAAGCGCCGCGCCCGCATCCTTCGCGATGCTGACCTTGGCCAGCACCTCGCCGGCCTCGGGCAATTCGAGCTTCGGCGTGGCCAGAGCGGAGAGGCGGGACGGCTCGATGCGTCCACCGCGTGCATCGCGGGCATAGCGGATCACCGAGGCGGACAACTTCAGATCGGCCTCGGCCCATTGCGTGGGCGAGGCATCCTTGCGCAACCTGAAATCGGGCAGCGGATAATCGGCGGAAACGAGCCCATCCTCGTCCGCGTCCTTCAGGCGCGCGGCGACAGCCTGCGCTGCGGGCGTCCAGGCGCCGTCATGCACCCAGGCGAGAGGCTTCTCGGCTTGAGCGTAATAGGCGGTGAGCGATTCGCGTTCTTTCTTGCCCAGTCGCATCTGGCGGGTAGTGGCATCGTCCGCGAGCAGACCTTCCACTGCCATGCGCAGAACATCCTGCTGCATCAGTGCCGTCACGGGCGCGGGATCGGGCATCGGCACGTCGATGACGGGCTCGGGTTTGGTCTCGACCGTCTCGAAGGTGACAGGTGCGGGCTCCGTCACCGGGATCGCGGCGTCATCGAAAGAGGGCTCAGCAGGGACTGCCGCGACGATGGGAGCAGGCGCATCCGGCGAGAGATCGGTGCCGTTCTCCGCCATGGCCGAGAGTGAGAACAGTGAGACGGATCCCAACAGGCCCAGCCAGATCGTCGTCTTGCGTAAATCACGCATGACCGTGCTCCTCATCGCAATGGTGGAGGATGCAGGACCCTCCGGTCTCAAATAAATTTTGGCAGTGTGCAGGCACACCCCTGCTACGCTTAACGCACGAATGCGTCATGCGGCTGCATCGCTTAGGCCAAGTTCTTTCAATTTTCGGTAAAGGGTCGAGCGGCCGATGCCGAGATGGCGCGAGATGGCGGACAAATGTCCTTGGTAATGCATGAGGGCGAAGCGGATCGCGCGTTCTTCGATCTCCGCCAATGTGAGCATGTCGCCGCCATCGCGGAGCAGGGAAACCGCATGCGGATCGGGACGCGAGGCGGCCTCCGGCGCGCGGATGGGCGCCAGCGTGCGCATGATCGGCGCGGGCGGCACCTCCACGCGGAAGCCTTCTACATGCACCGCGATCTGCGGGAATTCGCCAGGCGTGAGCGAAGTGCCGTCGGCAAGAATCACGGCGCGGTAGACGGCGTTTTCCAGCTGGCGCAGATTGCCGGGCCAGTCGTAGCGGGTGAGAAGGGCCACGGCGTCCGCCGACAGCCCCCTGATCCGCTTGCCCTCGTCAGTCGCGAAGCGCTCCGCGAAGAGCCGCGCCCATTCCGTGACGTTCTCGCGCTGAGCGCGTAAGGGACGGATCGCGATGGGCAGGGCCTGGAGACGGTAATAGAGATCTTCCCGGACATGGCCCGCGCGCACTCGCTCGCTGATGTCGAACCCGGTGGATGCGATGATGCGCACATCCAGACGTCTCGCCATCCGCGAGGGAGCATCCTGTTGGGCCAGGAGGTCCATTAGCCTGTCCTGAGCCGAAATGGTCAGGTGCTCGGCGCTCTCGATGAACAGGGTGCCGCTATTTGCTTCCCTTACAGCCCTGAGAAAGGCTGTTTCCGCGTCGTCGCGGGCGTGCGCGTCCTCGGCCTGGAAGCGAATGAAGGAGCGGGCCTTGCGGTCGCCGCTCTCATGTATGGCCTTGGCCAGCGCCTTCGCGCCGCTGCCGGGCTCGCTTTCGATCAGAACGGGCAGGGGGGAGCGGGAAGCCCTGTCCGCCAGCCGCGCCATCTTCTCCCGCTCGGAGCCCGCGACGAGGCCAGCCGCGCCCTGCCGGAGGGTGCGGATGTCGTCGAAGAAGAAGCGGGAAAGGGGCATCAAGCTGCAAAATAAGGAGAATCGGTCCGGCGATGCTGGGCGAGAAGGGTAAACCAGGTGTTAATGGATGGAACTTTCCTTCACCGCATCCTCATTGAGGCTGGGTTGATCCGAAGCCGGTCGACGCCAATATGAGTGGCATTCTTGCCCCGAGCCCCGTTCCCGGTCATGGTCCGTCCCTTGCCTCTTATGAAAGCCTCTCCCTTGCACCAGACATCCACTACAGGCGCCGCCCAGGTCGATCTCGGCATGCTTCCCGAATGGAACCTGTCCCATCTCTATCCGGGCATGGACAGCGATGCATTCAAGCGCGATCTCGCCTGGTCTGAGGGGGAGTGCAAGGCGTTTGCTACGGCCTATCGCGGCAAGCTCGATGCCATGGTGCGCGGCGAGAAGGGACCCGAGACCCTGACCGAGGTGATCAAGCGCTACGAGGCGCTGGAGGATGTGCTTGGCCGCATCATGTCCTATGCGGGCCTCGTCTATTCCGGCGACACCACCGACCCGATCCGCGCCAAGTTCTACGGCGACACCCAGGAGCGGCTGACGACGGCCTCCACCGAGCTCCTGTTCTTCGGGCTGGAGCTCAACCGCATCGACGATGCGGTGCTGGACAAGGCGGTCGCGCAGGCCCCGCTGTCCCATTACAAACCGTGGATCGAGGACCTGCGCAAGGACAAGCCCTTCCAGCTCGACGACAAGATCGAGCAGCTTTTCCATGAGAAGTCCGTGACCGGGCGTTCCGCCTGGAACCGTCTGTTCGACGAGACCATCGCATCGCTTCGCTTCAACGTGCGCGGCGAGGAACTGCCGATCGAGCCGACGCTCAACAAGCTGCAGGACACGGACGAGACTATCCGCAAGGATGCGTCCGACGCACTCGCGAAAACCTTCCAGGCGAACTTACGCACCTTCACGCTCATCACCAACACGCTCGCCAAGGACAAGGAAATCTCCGACCGCTGGCGCGGCTTCGAGGACGTGGCGGATTCCCGCCATCTCGCCAACCGCGTCGAGCGCGAGGTGGTGGAGGCGCTGGTTTCCGCCGTGCGCGAGGCCTATCCGCGCCTGTCGCACCGCTATTATGCGCTGAAAGCCAAGTGGTTCGGCAAGGACAAGCTCGACCATTGGGACCGCAATGCGCCGCTCCCCAAAGTCGAACAGCGCACGATCCCGTGGAACGAGGCGCGCGATACGGTGCTCTCCGCTTATTCCGCCTTCTCGCCAAAGATGGCCGACATCGCGCAGCGCTTCTTCGACGAAGACTGGATCGATGCGCCCACCCGTCCCGGCAAGGCGCCCGGCGCTTTCGCGCATCCGACCGTGCCCTCAGCGCATCCGTATGTGCTGCTCAACTACCAGGGCAAGCCGCGCGATGTGATGACGCTCGCGCATGAACTCGGCCACGGCGTGCATCAGGTTCTCGCCGCGCCCAACGGCGCGCTCATGGCGCCGACGCCGCTGACATTGGCCGAGACGGCAAGTGTGTTCGGCGAAATGCTCACCTTCCGCCGCCTGCTCGATCAGACCACGAACCCGGTGCAGCGCAAGGCGATGTTGGCGGCCAAGGTCGAGGACATGCTCAACACGGTCGTGCGCCAGATCGCGTTTTATTCCTTCGAGCGGAAAGTGCATCTGGAACGGCGCAACGGCGAGCTCACCGCCGACAAATTGTGCGAACTCTGGATGTCGGTGCAGGACGAGAGCCTTGGTCCGTCGATCCGTTTGGGTGCGGGCTACGAGAGCTTCTGGACCTACATCCCGCACTTCATCCATTCCCCCTTCTACGTCTACGCCTATGCCTTCGGCGACTGCCTCGTGAACTCGCTCTACGGCAAATACGAGACGGCCAACGAGGGCTTCGTGGATCGCTATTTCGCGCTTCTCTCGGCGGGCGGGTCCAAGCCCTACGGAGAGCTTCTCGCGCCCTTCGGCCTCGACGCCCGCGATCCGTCCTTCTGGCAGATCGGCCTGTCGATGATCGAGCGGCTGATCGGTGAACTCGAGGCGATGGAAAAGACAGCCTGATGGCGGATAACGAGGCGAACCGCTTTTCCGCACGCGCGGCGCGCTATGCCCGTGTCGGCGCCAATATGGGCGGTGTCGCCGCGCGCATGGCGGGCTCGCGCCTTTTCGGGCGCGAGGGAGCGGATGCCTCCAACGCGGCTTTGCTCGCGCAGGCGCTGGGAGGCCTGAAAGGGCCGATCATGAAGGTGGCGCAGCTGCTCGCCACTATCCCCGATCTGATCCCGCCGGAATACGCATCCGAATTGCAGAAGCTCCAGAGCGAGGCGCCGCCCATGGGTGCGGCTTTCGTGAAGCGGCGCATGCAGGCGGAACTTGGGGCCCAATGGCAGGACCGCTTCGGCTCGTTCGACCTCAACCCGTCCGCCGCGGCATCGTTGGGGCAGGTGCATCGCGCCACGACGAAGGGCGGCGAGAAGCTCGCCTGCAAGCTGCAATATCCCGACATGCAATCCGCCGTGGAGGCGGACCTCAAGCAGCTGGAATTCGTCTTCGCCCTTCACCGCCGCATGGACCCTGCCATCGACACGCGCGAGATCTCCAAGGAGATCGGCGAGCGAGTGCGCGAGGAACTCGATTACGAGCGCGAGGCCAAGCACGCCGCGCTCTATGCGCGAGCCTTGAGCGATGTGGACGAAGTGCGCGTGCCGGACGTGCATCCGGAGCTGTCCACCAAGCGACTGTTGTCGCTGCAATGGCTCGAAGGCGAGAAGATCCTGCAATTCACCGAGAGCCCGGTGGAAATCCGCAACCGGCTGGCGATTGCCATGTTCAAGGCTTGGTGGCACCCCTTCAGCCATACGGCGGTGATCCATGGCGATCCGCATCTCGGCAATTACACGGTCTTTTCCGAGGGCGGCGAGGCGAGGGGCATCAACCTGCTCGATTACGGCTGCATCCGCATCTTCCATCCGCGCTTCGTCGGCGGTGTGGTCGATCTCTATCGCGGCTTGCAGACCGATGACCGCGCCCGCATCGTCCATGCCTACGAGACCTGGGGCTTCAAGAATCTCTCGAACGAGCTGATCGACATTCTCAATATCTGGGCCCGCTTCATCTATGCCCCGCTCCTCGACGATCGGGTGCGCACCGTCGCCGACGGAGTGAAGCCCGGCGAATACGGCCGCCGTCAGGCTTTCGAGGTGCATAAGGCCCTGAAGGAAAAGGGGCCGGTCACGGTGCCGCGCGAATTCGTGTTCATGGACCGGGCGGCGGTCGGCCTCGGCGCGGTGTTCCTGCACCTCAAGGCCGAGCTGAACTATCATCAGCTCTTTGAGACCGAAATCGAACGATTCTCTCTCGATGCCCTGGCCCAGCGGCAGCAGGAGATTTTGGTAGCTTCCGGTTTACCCTCTCCCATGTAATGAGGTTGCACATCCGGTCGTGAGCCTTTACAGGCTTACGATACGTTAAGGGGGCAGCCAAAAAATGAAGATCGTCTTCGTCCACCAGAATTTTCCAGGCCAATTCCTGCGTCTGGCAAAGACCTTCGTCGAGGAAGGCCACGAGGTGGTTGCTCTGGGGATGCAGCGCGAATGCAAGATCCCCGGCGTGAAGTATTATTCCTACAACGCTGTTCCGGGGCCGGACGACCCGAAGTGGGATAACCGCTACTCTCCAGTCATCCCCCGTCTTCGCCGCGCCTATGGTGTGGCCCACAAGGCCCGCGAGCTGGCCAATCAGGGCCTCGAGCCGGATGTGGTGGTCGTCAATACGGGCTGGGGTGAAAACCTGTTCCTGAAGGATGTTTGGCCCAAGGCCAAGCATGTGGCCTATTTTGAATATTACTACTCCGCCAAGGGTCAGGATCTCGATTTCGACCCGGAATTCCCGGTCTCTAGCGAAGAAGTGATCTGGCGGCTGCGCCTCAAGAACTCGATGCAGCTCGGGGCGCTGGATGCCGCCGATGTGGCGGTGGCCCCCACGCAATACCAGCGCGATACGTTCCCGACTTACCTGCATGATCGGATCGAGATCATCCACGACGGCATCGATACCGACTTCCTCAAGCCGAACCCGACCGTCAAGCTTCAGCTCGGCGACAAAGGCGTGAAGTTCACTCGCGAGAAGCCCGTCGTCACCTATGTGACCCGGAACATCGAGCCGATGCGCGGCGCGCATATCGTCCTGCGCAGCCTGCCCTACCTCCTCGACATCAATCCCGATCTGCAGGTCGCCATCATCGGCGGCAAGGGCACCAGCTATTCGGGCTCGGCTCCCGAGGGGCAGGCCTGGCTCGACGTGTTCCGCTCCAAGATCGAGCGCCCCGTGGACTGGTCGCGCGTCCATTTCCTCGGAAACCTGCCTTACGAGCATTTCGTCAAGGTGCTGCAGGTCTCCTCGGCCCATATCTACATGACCTATCCCTTCGTCCTCTCCTGGTCCTCCATCGAATCCATGGCGCTCGAATGCCGGATCGTGGCCTCGGATACGGCCCCGGTTCGCGAGATCATCACCGATGGCGTGAATGGCCGCCTTTTCCCGTTCTTCGACGAGAAGGCCCTGGCCGAGCGGGTGCGCGAAACCTTGGCCGACACGGAAAAATCCGCCGCCATGGCCCGCGAGGCACGCCGGATTGCGGTGGAGAAATATGATTACAAAAAGGTTTGCCTGCCTCAATGGCGCGAGTTTCTTGGGATAAAATAACGCTTTGCCGCGTTCATAAAGTTGCCAAGTAAGCGTCGCGAAAGATTGCGGCGCCTCACCGCATGCGTTAAACGCAGCAATTAACAACCTAAGCTAACAAGGCGTGAATCATGGCCGATACAAAACATGCGCCGCATGGGGGTTACAGTCCGGATATGGACGGCCCCGCCCATGAGGTGACCTACACCGGATTTGTGCGTTTTGCCGAAATCGGCACCGCCATCGTCATCTGTTTCGTGCTGGCTCTGGCGGTCGGCGGAATTAAGCATGCCTGGCTGACTTCCATCATGGGTGTCATCCTCTCGCTGGTTGCGGGCGGAATAGGGGCCATGTCGCCCTCCATCGGGGTCAGGGCCCCGGCGGCGGTCGGCGTTCTGCTGTTGTTGGCTTTGGTCTTCTTCTAATTCTTTCTCTTCCAAAAAGCCCTGTTTCAGGGCTTTTTGTTTGTCTGACATAAAATCGTTCGCAGGGGGGAAGCATGCGGATTGCCGTTTTATCCGAAACCGATGCCGTGGAAACACGTGTCGCCGCCACGCCTGACACGATCAAGAAATACAAAGCGCTCGGCGCCGATGTGGCCGTTCAGGCCGGCGCCGGCCTGAAGGCCGGCATTCCCGATGCGGAATTTGAGGCTGCCGGTGCGACCATCGCCGCCAATGCTGCCGAGGCTCTGAAGGATGCGGATGTCGTCCTCAAGGTCCGCCGTCCCGGTCAGGGCGAGCTCGAGGGCGTGAAGCCCGGCGCGCTCGTCATCGGCATCCTGGACCCTTACGGCCAGGATGCGGCGCTCAAAGCCCTGGCGGAGGCCCAGGTCGCGGCCTTCTCCATGGAGCTGATGCCCCGCATCACCCGTGCGCAGGTCATGGACGTGCTCTCCTCCCAGGCCAACCTCGCCGGCTACCGCGCTGTCGTGGATGCCACCGCCGAATATGGCCGCGCCATGCCGATGATGATGACCGCAGCCGGCACCGTGCCCGCCGCCCGCGTCTTCATCATGGGAGCGGGCGTCGCCGGTCTTCAGGCTGTCGCCACGGCTCGCCGCCTCGGCGCAATCGTGACCGCCACCGATGTGCGCCCCGCCGCCAAGGAGCAGGTGGAGAGCCTCGGCGCCAAGTTCGTCGCGGTCGAGGACGAGGAATTCAAGCAGGCCGAGACCGCCGGCGGCTACGCCAAGGAAATGTCGGCGGAGTACAAGGCCAAGCAGGCGGACCTCGTGACCGCCCACATCGCCAAGCAGGACATCGTCATCACCACGGCGCTGATCCCTGGCCGCCCGGCTCCGAAGCTCATCACGAAGGCCATGGTGGAATCCATGAAGCCGGGCTCCGTGATCGTCGATCTGGCGGTGGAGCGCGGCGGCAATTGCGAGGTCTCCAAGCCCGGCAAGATCGCGACCCATAACGGCGTGAAGATCGTCGGCCACCTCAACGTGCCCGGCCGTCTCGCGGCCACTGCGTCGAGCCTCTACGCGAAGAACCTCTATGCCTTCGTCGAGACGCTGATCGACAAGGAGAGCAAGGCGCTTTCCGTGAAATGGGACGACGAGCTCGTGAAGGCGACCTGCCTGACCCGGGACGGCGCGATCGTCCACTCCGCATTCCAGCCTAAAGCTTAATTCTAGGGGGACCATCATGGCGACACTCACGCCTGAACAGGCCGTCGAGCAGGCCCGCGCGGCAGCCGAGACGGCCCAGCGCGCGGCCGATACCGCGCAGGCCCTGGCCGACCAGGTGGCAGCCGCCGCCGGAGCAGCCGTTTCCACCGTCACTCACGGCGCGGTGGACCCCACGGTCTTCCGCCTCGCCATCTTCGTGCTGGCGATCTTCGTCGGCTATTACGTGGTCTGGCAGGTGACTCCTGCGCTGCACACGCCGCTCATGTCGGTGACCAACGCCATCTCCTCGGTCATCGTGGTCGGCGCGCTCCTGGCGGTCGGCGTCAATGTGGCCGACAGCTTCGGGGACGGGCCCATCTGGGCGCGCGCGCTCGGCTTCATCGGCCTCATCCTTGCCAGCATCAACATTTTCGGCGGCTTCCTGGTGACCCAGCGCATGCTTGCCATGTACCGGAAGAAGGGTTGAGGCCATGTCGGCAAACCTTGCCTCGCTCCTTTATCTCGTCTCCGGCGTCCTGTTCATCCTGGCGCTGCGCGGCCTGTCGCATCCCACCACCTCCCGGCAGGGCAACCTGTACGGCATGGTGGGCATGGGCATCGCCATCGTCACAACCCTGTTCGTGTCCCCGCCCAGCGGCTTTAGCGGCTGGTTCCTGGCTTTCTGGGGCATCGTGATCGGTGGCGCCATCGGCGCGGTCATCGCCAGGCGCGTGCCCATGACGGCCATGCCGCAGCTGGTCGCGGCCTTCCACTCGCTGGTCGGCCTCGCAGCGGTGCTCGTAGCAGCGGGCGCGCTCTATGCGCCGCAGGCCTTCGGCATCGGCGCACCGGGCACGATCCATGGTGGTTCGCTGTTCGAAATGGCGCTCGGCGCCGCTATCGGCGCCATCACCTTCACGGGCTCGGTCATCGCGTTCCTGAAGCTCGACGGGCGCATGTCCGGCAAGCCCATCCTGCTGACGGGCCGTCACTTCATCAACATCGCGCTCGGCGTGCTGCTGCTGGTGCTGCTCGTCACCTTCATCCGCACGGAAAGCCACACGGTGTTCTGGCTCATCGTGCTGGTGTCCTTCGTGCTCGGCGTCACGCTCATCATCCCCATCGGCGGCGCGGACATGCCTGTCGTGGTGTCGATGCTGAACTCCTACTCGGGTTGGGCCGCAGCCGGCATCGGCTTCACGCTCGGCAACCTCGCGCTCATCATCACGGGCGCGCTGGTCGGTTCCTCGGGCGCGATCCTGTCCTACATCATGTGCAAGGGCATGAACCGCTCCTTCATCTCCGTCATCCTCGGCGGCTTCGGTGGGGATACCACCGCAGCGGCAGGCGGTGCGGTCGAGACGCGCCCCGTCAAGCAGGGCTCGGCGGATGACGCGGCCTACATCATGAAGAACGCCGCCAAGGTCATCATCGTGCCGGGTTACGGCATGGCGGTCGCCCAGGCGCAGCACGCGCTTCGCGAGATGGCCGACGAGCTGAAGGCCGAGGGCGTGGAAGTGAAGTATGCCATTCACCCGGTGGCGGGCCGCATGCCCGGCCACATGAACGTGCTGCTCGCGGAAGCCAACGTGCCTTACGACGAGGTCTTCGAACTCGAGGACATCAACAGCGAATTCGCGCAGGCCGACGTGGCCTTCGTGATCGGCGCCAACGATGTCACGAACCCCGCCGCCAAGACCGATCCGGCCTCGCCGATCTTTGGCATGCCGATCCTCGATGTCGAGCGCGCCAAGACCGTGCTCTTCATCAAGCGCGGCATGGGCTCGGGCTATGCGGGCGTCGAGAACGAGCTGTTCTTCCGCGACAACACCATGATGCTCTTCGGCGATGCCAAGAAGGTCGTGGACGATATCCTGAAGAACATCTGATCTCCTTCGAAGGTAAAATGAAAATGCCCGGCTAAGCGCCGGGCATTTTCATTTTCGGGCGTTCCGTTCTCATCCTGAGAGCCAAGCCCATCATGAACCGGACTTTCAGGATGAGGACGGAACAATCGATGGGTCGGGTTAGGCCGCCTCCTTGAAGCCGAGCTTCTCTTCACGAAGGCTGCGGATCTCGTGCAGCAGCTCCCGGTTCGTGCTCTCCATGTCACGCAGCCGCACCTCCATCTCGTCGATGGTGCGGTTTCCCGTGTTCTGGAGCAGGAACACCATCAGGAAGGTGCAGATCGTGGTTCCGGTGTTGATCACAAGCTGCCACGTATCGGAGAATTGAAAAATCGGGCCCGAGATGGCCCATACCAGGACAAGCCCGCAGGCTGCCATGAAGGCATAGGGATGTCCGAGATTGTCTGAGATCCACTCTGCGAGAAGCTCGAAACGGTTCGTGATGAATGTTTTCATGGTGCTCTCCTTGCGACCAGCCGCCACAGGCCCAATCACAGGAGAGCTGAGCGATCAGCCGCCTATGCGAGCCTCTGACGGCATGGTCTTTCGACTGTCGCTGGGCATGGGTTTATGCTTCCATCAATGGGCAGGTCCTCGGTGTCCCGCAGGCCTGCTATGCTCTTTGAGGCTGACTTTTAAGCCTCAGAAGGCATAACACGCATCCCGATCAGTTTGTTCAGTCCGGACCGCCTTCCATGCCTTCCATCACCCTGCGCACCGCCCAGCCTCACGACCGCGACACGGTCGTCGAGCTGATTCATCGCCTAAATGTGTTCGAGGCGGATCTGACGGGCGACCGGCGCCGGGATTACGGTGCGGCCAATGCCTATTACGATGACCTGCTGACCCGTTTGTCGCGGCGGGGCGGACGGATCGTCCTGGCGGAAACCGGCAGAAGCGTCGTGGCGGCCATGGGCTTCTCGCTGGATCAGGATGCGGCCTATGTCACCGACGATGTGCGCCAGCACGGCACGGTGACGGACCTGATCGTCGATGAGGAGTATCGGGGGCAGGGGATTGGGCAGAAGCTTCTGCTGGAGGCCGAGCGCCTGACGCGGGAGGCGGGCCTGAAGCGCCTCGTCATTGGTGCCCTCGTCGCCAACGAGCGGGCCGAGCGCACCTACCGCGCCTTCGGCTTTCAACCTTACGTTACCATCCTGGCAAAGGAACTATAAGGCCGGCGCCCTGCGCCGCGGCTTCAGCAGGCGTGTAGATTACGAACTGTACTCTGCCATCCCCGACATCTGCTTGCAGAGTGGCATAATCGTAAACTATTCGCCCGAGGTTCGGATGGTTGATAGTCTTGCGCCACGTTGCCGGCGCACGAACATCCTGGCGCGGCCACCATAAGGCAAATTCTCTGCTTGCTTTTAAGAGGCGGGCCACACGCGCGCGGCAGAACTGATCATCATGAAGCTGTGCCGTTTGAGCGCGATATTGGGCAATTGCTCCCTTCGCGATTTCATCCCAATCCACGAAGAGCTTGCGCCAGTCGGCATTGAGAAACAGTAGATCCAAAATGTTGCGCGTGTCCGGTGAGAGCGCGTCGAAATCTCCGAACAATTGAGTAGCGGGCTCATTCCACGCCATGACGTTCCAATAGAGATCGGTCACGTAGACCGGATATGGAGAGAGACCGCGCAGAGTCGCTAGAAGTGGAGCAGGCAGTTCCTGTGTTGATCGTGCCAGCGTAGCCAAAGCCAGATCGGGTCTCGCAAGGTTGATCAAATGAACTCGCTCGGCGGAGTCGAGGCGCAGAGCGTTACCAAGCCGCGTGAGCACAGCAAGAGAAGGATTTGTGGGCCTTGCCTGTTCCATCCAGGTATACCAGGTGGCGCTGATGCCAGCGAGTTGGGCGACCTCTTCGCGGAGCAATCCTAAAGCCCGGCGTCGCGGTGAGGGCGTGATGCCGACGTCAACCGGCTGAACTTTTTCGCGCCTGGATTTGAGAAAGTCCGCTAGTTCTTCTCGTCGCGTATTGCTATCCAGCACGGATCTCTCCAATGGTGGTACTGCTGCTACTAGTAGTGCTGGTCATCTGGTACCAGTATTTAGGATCATTGTATCTGGCTTCTCCACTAGGAGAACCAAAAATGTCTAAGACCCGTCGTGAAGTTGTTTCCGCTGTTGGCAGTGTAGCCGTTGCTGCTGCGTACAATGTTGAGGCGGAAGCTGCCAACGTGATCGAGAACGAAAAGGCCGGTGCGCTCTCGGCTATTCGGCATATGGATTACGTAGTGATTTTTGCCCGAGACCTGTCGGCCATGCGCCAATTCTATGAGAAAGTTATGGCGTTTCCGCTTTATCGCGAGCTATTTCCGCAATGGATCGAGTATCGTGTCGGCGGCACTTTGCTGGCTCTAACGCAGAAGGGCGTGCTTTTCAATGATCCTGATCCTGCCAAGGGTGCGGCAGCGCTTCAGCTCGCTTTCCGCGTGACACCGGAGCAGGTGAATGCCTGTGCAAAGGATCTCAAAGCTCAAGGAATCACGTTGCTCTCGGAACCCACTGACCAACCCTGGGGGCACCGGACGCTCTTCTTCCGCGATCCTGATGGCAACATCATCGAGATCTACGCAGATATTTGAAGTCACCGTAGAAGTCAGATTTACAAAAGGAGAGGGCGCCCGAATTGCGCCCTCTTGGTATCGGCTGCAGTCTTCGACAAGAGCGGCTACACGATGCGCCGCTTCATACATAACATGGTCAATTACCTGAACAGGCCTGCCACGCCGCCCTGGAGGCGCTGGTTGCCCTGGCGGGCGACCGTGTTCGACGAGTCCAGGGCGAGAGCGCGGGAATAGCTCTCGACGGCGCCTTGCTTGTCGCCCTTTCTCTCCATCGCCACGCCGCGCCACGCCCAGGAGTTGGCGTCCCGGTTGTCGACGTTGAGGGCCGCGTTGAAGTCCTCGATGGCCTTGTCGTACTGGTTCGTGGCCACATAGCTCTGGCCGCGGGCGGCGTAAGGCGCGCCCACGAAGGGGTTGCGGTCGATGGTGGCGTCGAAGTCGAGGATCGCCTGGGGGTGCATGTTCTGGCGCTGGTAGAGCAGGCCGCGCGAGTGAAGCGCCTCGGCCGATTCGGGCAGCAGGCGGGTCGCCATGTTCAGGTCGCTCAGGGCTTCCTGGAAATTGTTCTGGGCGCGCAGCAGGTTGGCGCGGCCGATATAGGCGGGGCCGTAATTCGGGTCAGCCTGGATCGCGCGGCTGAAGTCGGCCAAGGCCTGATCGTTCCGATTCGTCTGGCGAAGCGCCAGCGCGCGGTTGGTATAGGCCGGGGCGTAATTGGGATCGATCTGGATCGCCTTGGTGAAATCGGCGGTCGCGTCGCTGTAGCGGCCCACGCGGGCATAGGCCGCGCCGCGGGTATTGTAGGCGCTCGGATCGTTCGGATTGCGCGAGATCACGTCGGAGAGGGACGAGATGTTCACCTGGCTCGTGCCCTGCGTGTCCTCTTCCACCACGGCGATCCGCTGGGAGGGGCCGCCACCTGTGGTGCTGCAGGCTGCTAGGCCAAGGGTGGCAAGGGTCAGACTCACGGGTACAAAACGGCGAATGGATCGGGCGAGCACCTTCGTCTCCAAATTCTTACTCAACGTACTGGAGTAACCATACTGGCGGAAAATCCTTAACAGCCGTGAAACACGGCAACAGAAAGGCGGTCCGGAAAGAAAACATGATCGGCTCCAGCTGCTTGGGCTGCACGATGCGCTCTTTATGGAATGGAGCCCCGGACATGCAAACAGCGCCTCTGCTGTCGCAGAAAGCGCTGTTTCACAATCGATAGGCTGGCCCTTTTCAGGGCCTGCTTGAAGATCTTAGCGGGGTGCGCCTGTGCGCGGCGCCGGTACCACGCGCGGCTTCGAAGGCAGGAGGCCTTCGCGCTGCATGCGCTTGCGGATCAGCTTGCGGGCGCGGCGAACGGCCTCGGCCTTCTCGCGAGCCTTCTTCTCAGAGGGCTTCTCGTAGTGGCCGCGAAGCTTCATCTCGCGGAAGATGCCCTCACGCTGCATCTTCTTCTTGAGAGCGCGGAGCGCCTGATCGACGTTGTTATCCCGGACAAGAACCTGCACGCGAATTCCTCGTAAATTTCGAACCGTTTCGATTGTGGTAAAAGCAAACGAGGCGCGTCATGCGCACCTCAATACTGGGTCGCCTCGATATCAGAAGCAGGCTTGCCTGTCCAGACTTGCTTCCGACAAAAGCGCTACGCGAGAACAATAACGCGTCTTATCCAACTAAGTTCAGGCCTTTTCCGGGAAAACACGGGTGACATGCCCCATTTTCCGGCCAGCCCGAGCCTCGGCCTTGCCGTAGAGGTGCAGATGGGTGCCCGGCTCGGCCAGAATCTGCTCCCAGGCATCTACATCGTGCCCGATCAGATTCTTCATCTCCACGCGGCCCAGGCGGGCGGGTTCGCCCAAGGGCCACCCGCAGACGGCTCGGATATGCTGCTCGAACTGCGAGGTCACGGCCCCGCCGAGGGTCCAGTGACCGGAATTGTGGACCCGGGGAGCGATCTCGTTCACCACCAGGCGCTCGCCGCCCTCCGTGACGAGGAACAGCTCGACCGCGAGCACGCCTACGTAATCCAGGGCATCCGCGATGGATTTCGCGATCGCGAAGGCCTCGTTCTCGGTCTTGAAGGAAACGCCTGCGGGAACCCGCGTCACGTCGAGGATGTGGTGGCGGTGCTCATTGGCGCACAGATCGTAGGCCGCGAAATTCCCCGAGGCGGTGCGGGCCGCCACCACGGAGACCTCCCGCTCGAAGGGTACGAAGCCTTCGAGAATCGATGAGGCGCGGCCAATCTCGTCCCAGGCGGCAACCGGGTCGGTGCCGGGCCGGATCATGACCTGGCCCTTGCCGTCATAGCCGAAGCGCCGGGTCTTGAGCACGGCAGGGGCGCCGATGCGCTCCAGGGCGGCCTTCAGCTCGGCTGCGTCGGAAAAGGCGGCGAAGGGCGCCACCGGAATGCCGAGGCCGGAAATGAAGCTCTTTTCCAGGAAACGGTCCTGCGAGACCGCCAGCGCCTGCGCGTTGGGCGCGAGCAGGGTATGGGCGCTCAACGTGGCGGCGGTTTCGCTCGGCACGTTCTCGAATTCATAAGTCACCACGTCCACGGATTTGGCGAAGCGCACCAGCGCCGCCTCGTCCTCATAAGGTGCGACAGTCACGTCGGCGGCCACGTCGAAGGCGGGGCTGTTCTCCTCGGGCGCGTAGACATGGACCTTGAGGCCCAGTTCAGCGGCCGCCATGGCCATCATGCGGCCCAGCTGTCCGCCGCCGAGGATACCGATGGTGCAGCCGGGACGGATCATGATGTCAGCCTTCGTCAGAGGGGCGCTCGGCCACGCTGTCGCTCTGGCGCCGGCGCCAGGCATCGAGGCGCTGGGCCAGGGCGGGATCTTGCAGGGCGAGCACGGCGGCGGAAAGCAGGGCCGCATTCACGGCGCCGGCCTTGCCGATGGCGAGCGTTCCGACCGGAATGCCGGCGGGCATCTGCACGATGGAGAGCAGGCTGTCCTGGCCGGACAGGGCCTTCGATTCCACCGGCACGCCGAAAACAGGGAGGGGGGTCATGGAGGCGGCCATGCCCGGCAGATGGGCGGCGCCCCCTGCGCCCGCGATGATCACCTGGAAGCCCTCGGCCCTGGCGCCCTTGGCGAAGGCCACAAGGCGGTCCGGGGTACGGTGGGCGGAGACGATGCGGGCATCGTAAGCGATGCCGAGCGCATCCAGGGTCTCGGCGGCGTGGCGCATGGTGGCCCAGTCCGACTGACTGCCCATAATGATGGCAACGGGGGCTTGCGCCATGATGTGCTCCGGCTCTGACGCCAAGGGGATGAGGCGGACATAACGAAGCAACCCTGGACAGGCAAGCTTCGCCTCGAAAACTCCAGAGAAATCAGGCGATGATGTCGGGGGTCAGCTGGTCTTCGATCTGGATGATCTGATCTTTCAGGGCGAGCTTGCGCTTCTTCAGGCGCTGAACCTGCAGCTGGTCGCCGGCGATCAAGCTCTCGAGGGCATCGATCGCCATGTCGAGATCGCGATGCTCCTGCTTGAGGCGGGCCAGTTGCGTTTCCAGGTCGTCCTGTTCGTTCATGAAAATTATCCAGAATGCACGGACTTGTGAAGTCGTGCGGAAGGGGCCGGATTATGCTCTTGGGGCTCTATGAGAGCAAGTGGATGATCCCGCAATGCAGCATCTATTGTTGCGTAATTTTGCCGGCTTTGCCCTCGACTCGCCACACTCCGGCGGTCACAATATCCGGGTCAGCAAACCAAACAGGAGGAACTGACATGCCGCTGCAGAATCATCTGGTGGAACTTGAGCGTAAGCACCGGGCTCTCGAACGTGAGATTCAGGATACCCTCAACAAACCATCCATGGATGACATCAGGCTGGCTCAACTGAAACGGAGAAAATTGCAGCTTAAGGACGAGATTACCCGACTGAGAACCTCCGATATGGAGATTCACTAGCCTCGGCTCACCAAAACATTCCCAAGGAAAGCCGTCGTTTCCTTTAGGAACGGCGGCTTTTCCATTTCAGACGGCCTCAAAGCAGCGCCCGCGCCCCGTCAAAGATCAACTTGGCGCCCACGAAGATCAGCAGCACATAGACGACCGTGTAGAAGCGCCGCCCCGAGACACGCCGCACCAGCAGCACGCCCGCCCAGGTGGACGCGATGGCGACAGGAACCAGGGCTGCGGCGGTGGTCATGTTCTCGGTGGTGAACTGGCCGAGCGCGAGATAGGGCGGCACCTTGATCCAGTTGAGGATCGCGAAGAGCACGGAGCCCGTGCCGACGAAAACATCGCGTGGCAGCTTCTGCGGCATCACATAGATCTGGAAAGGCGGCCCGCCCGCATGAGCGATCATGCTGGTAAAGCCCGTCACCCAGCCCCAGAACAGCCCGCGCGGGGTCGAGCCGGGCACCGGATCGGGCGGCACCGGGCCGCGCTCCAGCACGAGCCTACGGATGGCGAAAGCCACGGAAATGATGCCTACCGCCAATGCAATGGCCGCGTCCGACACTTTGGCCGCCAGAAGGTAGCCGGTGACCACGCCCGACAGGCCGCCCAGCACCAGCAGCACTACGTTGCGCATGTCCCAGGTGTAGCGATAGGCCCACACCGAGACCACGTCCTGCACGATCAGGATAGGCAGGGTGATGGCGGCGGCCTGCACCGGCGAGACGACCAGCGCCATGAGCGGAAGCGAGAGAAGCCCGAGCCCTGCAAGGCCGCCTTTCCCTAGGCCCAGCAGCGTAACGGCTGGAATGGCGGCGGCATAGAAAAGCGGATCGGTGATCATCGAAAATTCCGAGGGTGGCCAAAAGTCGAGTGGCCGAAAGTCGCCGCTGACCGCAGCCCAGCCGCCTGCTACCACAAGTTCCCGATGAAGTCCCATGCGGTGACAACAATGGGGGAACGCCATGCCATCAACCCAAAGCCGCTATCGCGAGGTCTATGCCCGCTGGAAAGCCGATCCGGAGACCTTCTGGAAAGAAGCGGCGCAGGCCATCGATTGGTACAAGCCCGCCGACAAGATCTTCGAGCCGGCGGAAGGCGCCTATGGCAGCTGGTTCACAGGCGCGCTGTGCAACACCTGCTATAACGCGGTCGACCGCCATGTGGCGACGCGCGGCGATCAGGCCGCGATCATCTATGACAGCCCTGTCACGAATTCGAAGCGCGCGATTACCTACGCCGAAATGCAGGACGAAGTGGCGACGCTCGCTGCCGTGTTGCAGGACAAGGGCGTCACGAAAGGCGACCGCGTCATCATCTACATGCCGATGATTCCGGAAGCGGTCTTCGCGATGCTCGCCTGCGCGCGCATCGGCGCAATCCATTCCGTGGTGTTCGGCGGTTTCGCCGCGAAGGAACTCGCGACCCGCATCGACGATGCGAAGCCGAAGGCGATCCTCTCCGCATCCTGCGGCATCGAGGGCGCGAAGGTCGTGCCCTACAAGCCGCTGCTCGACGGCGCTATCGAACTTGCTTCGTATAAGCCGGAATTCTGCCTTGTCCATCAGCGCCCGCAATTGTCATGCGCGCTGATCGAGGGCCGCGATCATGACTGGTCGCAGGAAATCTCACAAGCGAAGGCAGGAGGCCGCAAGGCGGATTGCGTGCCGGTCGCCGCGACCGATCCGCTCTACGTGCTCTACACGTCGGGCACCACGGGCAAGCCGAAAGGCGTGGTGCGCGACAACGGCGGCTACATGGTCGCGCTCAAATGGTCGATGGATCATTTCTTCGGCGTGGAGCCGGGCGAAGTGTTCTGGGCCGCGTCCGATGTGGGTTGGGTCGTCGGCCATTCCTACATCGTCTATGCCCCGCTGCTGCATGGCTGCACCGCGATCCTCTACGAAGGCAAGCCCGTGGGCACGCCGGATGCGGGCGCCTATTGGCGCGTCATCGCCGAGCACGGCGTCGTGACGATGTTCACCGCGCCCACCGCGTTCCGCGCGATCAAGAAGGAAGATCCGCAGGCGAAGCTGCTGAACGGCTACGACATCTCCACATTCCGTGCGCTGTTTCTCGCGGGCGAGCGTGCCGATCCCGACACGATCCAATGGGCGGAGAACATCCTGCACGTGCCTGTCATCGATCATTGGTGGCAGACGGAAACCGGCTGGCCCGTCGCTGGCAATCCGCTGGGCCTCGGCGCGCTCCCGGTGAAGCATGGTTCGCCCACGGTTGCGATGCCGGGTTACGAGCTCGATGTGCTGGACGAGGGCGGAAAGCCTGTGCCCGCGGGCACGATGGGCACCATCGTGATCAAGCTGCCGCTGCCGCCCGGCGCGTTGCCGACGCTCTGGCACGCGGATGAGCGCTTCAAGGAATCGTACCTCACCACCTATCCCGGCTACTACAACACGTCGGATGCCGGCTTCATCGACGAGGACGGCTATGTGTGGGTGATGGGCCGTACCGACGACATCATCAACGTCGCCGGCCATCGTCTTTCCACCGGCGGCATGGAGGAAGTTCTCGCCTCCCATCCGGCGGTCGCCGAATGCGCGGTGATCGGCGTGAAGGATGCGCTCAAAGGCGAGGTGCCCTGCGGCTTCGTGGTGCTGAAATCCGGCGTCGAGCAGACACCCGACGAGATCGAGAAGGAATTGATCGGCCTCGTGCGCGAGAAGATCGGTCCCGTCGCCGCCTTCAAGCTCGCCATCACCGTGCCGCGCCTGCCGAAAACACGCTCAGGCAAAATCCTGCGCGGCACCATGAAGAAGATCGCCGACGGCGATCAATGGAGCATGCCCGCCACCATCGACGATCCCGCGGTTCTGGAGGAGATCGGCGATGCGTTGAAGGGCAGGGGATTGGCGAATTAAGGGCCGCCTAAAGCGCGGTCATCCCGGACGAAGCGCAGCGCAGATCCGGGATCGTGAGCAGGATAGAGCGCCCACCTTTGTCATTCCGGGTCGGGCTCCGCTACGCGGCCCCGGAATGACAGATGACGCATTTCAGAAGCCCCCAAAAGAAAAGGCCCGGAGAGATCCGGGCCTTTCGTCATTCTTACTCTTCGTCCTCGTCGTCCGAGCGCTTCAGCTGCTTGAGCTTGGCGAAGACGGAGTTGACGTCGATGCTCTCTTCTTCCTTCGGCTTCGGGCGGCTCATGTCGGCGAAGGGCTCGTCGCGCTGCGGCTCGGGAGCGGTGGTGATCTCGGCCGGGATCAGGGTGCCGCCCTGCTCGTGCGGCTCCAACTGCGGGCGGTCCTTGGCGGCGCGCTGCACTTCGAAGTCCAGGTCGATCTGGGAGCACAGGCCCAGCGTTACCGGGTCCATCGGCGAGAGGCTCGCGGAATTCCAGTGGGTGCGGTCGCGGACCTGCTGGATCGTGGTCTTGGTGGTGCCGACCAGACGCATGATCTGCGCGTCCTTCAGCTCCGGATGGTTGCGCACGAGCCAGAGGATCGCGTTCGGGCGGTCGTGACGGCGCGACACGGGGGTGTAGCGCGGGCCCTTCTTGACGCGCTTCTGCTCCGGCAGCTTTACGCGGGACTCGGCGATGCGCAGGCGGTGCTTCGTGTCGGCTTGCGCCTTCTCGATCTCTTCGCGGGTCAGCTGGCCGCTGGTGATCGGGTCCATGCCCTTGATGCCGGCGGCGACTTCACCGTCCGCGATGCCCTTCACCTCGAGGGGGTGAAGCTTGCAGAAATCGGCGATCTGGTCGAACGACAGCGATGTATTCTCGACGAGCCAAACGGCCGTCGCCTTCGGCATCAGCGGTCCCTGGGACATGGGGCGAACCTCCTTCGAGCCGGGCACCGGACATCGGCGCCGCACGGCAAAACTCTCTCGCGCTCCGAACCGGTGGGCCCGGAGCATCTCGTCTCACATTGTGAGGGAAACGAGATGATTATAGGGAGCGCGGGGCGATGTTGCAAACTTTTACGCATGGGGGCCACAAGCCGTTCCTGACTTTAGAATCTGGCTCTTAAAGGTATGGCGCGTGTTTCCCTCCCCCTTGTGGGGAGGGCCAGGGCGGGGGTGTTGGCGGCGGACCTTGATGGGTTATCGCCGCCACCCCCCCACCTCCAACTCCTCCCCACAAGGGGGAGGAGAGCGCGTCACACCACTATGGGCCAAATTCTTGGGGCCTCCGGCACGCTAAAACCGCAAGACGATCTTCCCGATATGCTCGCCCCCGTCCATGCGGGCATGGGCCTTGGCCACGTCCTCGAAGGCGAAAGTCGAATCCATCACGGGCTTGCAGAGGCCCTTGGCCAGCAACGGCAACACCTTGGCTTCGAGGTCCTGGGCGATGGCGGATTTTTCCAGCACCGTGCGGGAGCGCAGGGTCGAGCCCGTATGGGTCAGGCGCTTGAGCATGAGGCGGCGGAAATCGAGCTCGACCTTGCTTCCCTGAAGGAAGGCGATCTGGACGATCCGCCCATCCTGAGCGGCAGCCTCGTAATTGCGGGGAATGTAGTCGCCGCCCACCATGTCGAGGATCACGTCGGCGCCCCGGCCGCCCGTGGCCTCCTTCACGGCGGCCACGAAATCCTGGTTCCGGTAGTTCACAGCCACATCCGCGCCGAGGCGGGTGCAGGCGTCGCACTTGTCGGCAGAGCCTGCGGTCGCGATCACCTTGGCGCTGAGAGCCTTGGCGAGCTGGATCGCCGTGGTGCCGATGCCGGAGGTGCCGCCATGGAGGAGCAGCGTCTCCCCGGCCTTCAGGCGGCCGCGCTCGAACACGTTGGTCCAGACCGTGAAAGTGGTCTCCGGCACCGCGCCGGCTTCCTCCCAGGAGAGCCCTTCGGGGATGGGGAGGGCGTTCGTCTCGTGGACGACGGCATATTCCGCATAGGCGCCGCCCGCCACGAGAGCCATCACCCTGTCGCCCGGCTTGAAGCGCGTTGCGCTCTTGCCCAGCGCCACGATCTCGCCCGCGAATTCGAGGCCCAGAATGTCCGAGGCGCCGGGCGGCGGCGGATAGCCGCCCTGCCTCTGGATCACGTCGGGGCGGTTGATGCCCGCGGCCTTGATCCTGACCAGGATTTCCCCCTCGCCGGGCTGGGGCACGGGCCGCTCGACCAGCTTCAGGACCTCCGGGCCGCCGCTTCCGTCAGTAATCACCGCGCGCATCGTGCTTGGAATCGGCGTCATTCTTCCCTCCTTTGGTCAAGCTCCGCCCATATAGGGCAAAGTTGGCAAGGCGTGCATGCCGGATTAAGTTCGACGACAAATCAACCCAAGGAGGAGAATGCCATGGCCTTCGACCCCTTCGCCGACGAGCCCCGCCCGGCGGTCACCGGGCACCAGATCGGCCAGGACCTGTCGATGCTGTCCGTCGACGAGCTCGACGAGCGCGTTGCGATGCTGGAGCGGGAAATCGCCCGCCTGAAGGAGGCGAAAGCCTCGAAGGAAAATTCCCGCGAGGCCGCCAGCGCCTTCTTCAAGCTCGGTCAGGGTTAACGGCTCTTTAAGAGATTCGGGCGCCTCATGAAGGCGTCCGGTTTCTCCCACCGGATATGAGAGTGGTCTTCCTCCCACTCTTGTTCGATGCATCCCTGTAAGAGCATCGTCAGAAAAAGTGGACCCGGTTTTTGGGCGTACGATGCTCTCACTTATAGGGAAGCATCGGATCGATCCCAAAAGTGCAAGTCCACTTTTGGGTCCGATGCTTTAGACTCGAGCCGCATCGCGCGGCTCGCTTTTTGAGGCAAGGTTCATCGCTTAAGCCGGCTTAACCTTAAGAAGAGGTTACCGAGGCATCCTCCGCCGGCGCGTTCTATACTCCCTCCCATATCGAACTTCTCCGGCGCATGAGGCCGGACCAATTCCCTGGGAGACGGTCTCTTGCACGAGCCCGACGTGGTCAAACTTGATATCGATCCGGTGCGCTTCGGCCAGAACTTCGTGGGTTCGGAGGCCTTCAAGGCCCTGTTCCAGGAAGGCATGGAGCTGATCGAGGAGACGGCTGCCTATCTCGACGGCGCGGGCCGCGAGGAATCCCGCCGTCTGCCCCGTGAGGAGAGCGTCGCCTATGCCAGCGAGAGCATGCGCCTGACCACCCGCCTCATGCAGATCGCCTCCTGGCTCCTGCTCCAGCGGGCGCTGGCGGAAGGGGAAATCACCCCCGATCAGGCCCAGACCGAGAAGGCCCGAGTTCGCCTCAACTCCCACGACACCACGACCACGCTCCGCGAATACGAGGCCCTTCCCGCCCGCCTGCGCGAGCTGATCGGCCTCGCCACCCGCCTCCACGCCCGCATCCTGCATCTCGAGCGGCTTCTGTCGGAGACGGAAGCCCCGCCACGCCCGCAGGGCGTAAACCCGGTCGCGGCTCAGCTCGGCATGCTCCAGCGGGCATTTGCTCCAGCGGAGTAGGGGCCGCACTCCAGTCCTTATCCTTAGTGTCCAGCTGTGAAGGATAAAGCACTTGTTTCCCTCCCCTCAAGGGGGAGGAGGGCTGCCGGCGCTTTATCGGCTAGATATTGAGGAGCCTGCGGAGCAGGCGTCTCGAAAGACGAGGGGCAATCATAATTGCTCAAAAAGAAAAAGCCCCGCCAAAGCGGGGCTTTTTGCATTCCTGATGAAGTGTCCGGCGTAGCCGGATTACTTCTTGGCGCCCAGGTTGCCGAAGCGCGAGGTGAAGCGCGACACGCGGCCACCGCGGTCGAGCAGCTGCTGCGAACCGCCGGTCCAGGCCGGGTGGGTGCTGGGATCGATGTCGAGGTTGAGGGTGTCGCCCTCTTTGCCGTAGGTCGAGCGGGTGGTGTACTCGGTGCCGTTGGTCAGGACCACCTTGATGAAGTGGTAGTCGGGGTGATCGGTTTCTTTGCGCGCCATTGCCATAGTCCTTCTTGCGGCCAGCCACATCTGGTCAGCCCGCAGCGTAAGATCGAGCCTGAATTGATGAATGCGCGCCTATACCTCACTTAGAACCTTGAAACAAGCCGGGGCAAAGGTGTTAAACGGCCTTGGAGCATTTTTCGGCGAAGTGATCGGGTTCATCGTCAAAAATTGCGGCACCTCAAAGAAAACGGCTGTTTCCCGTGCCATAGGAAACGGCTCTCATCAGTGAATTCCTGAAACGAAGGATGCCATGGCCGATTTGCCTTCCGCCCAGAACCGTCCCAAAGCCGCGCTCAGCGCCCTGAAACCGCTCGTTCCCTACGGCCTCGCTTACAAGGGCCGGATCATGGGCGCGCTGGCGGCGCTGACCATGGCTTCCGCCGCCACGCTCGTGGTGCCGGTGGCCGTGCGGCGGGTGGTGGATTTCGGCTTCACGGATGCGGGGCGCACCTACATCGACGCCTATTTCATCCTCCTTCTTGGGGTGGTGGCCGTGCTCGCGGTGTCGAGCGCGCTGCGCTACTACCTCGTCATCACCCTGGGCGAGCGGGTGGTGGCGGATCTGCGTTCCGCCGTATTTAGGCACCTGACCTCCCTCGACCCGGCCTTTTTCGACCAGACCCGCAGCGGAGAAATCGTGTCGCGGCTCACCGCCGACACGACCCAGGTCAAAGCGGCCTTCGGGGTCAGCATCTCCATCGCGCTGCGCAACCTCTTCCTGTTCCTGGGCGCGGTGACGCTCATGATCATCACGAGCCCCAAGCTCTCGGCCCTCGTCCTCCTGGCCATTCCGCTGATCGTGCTGCCCCTCGTCCTGTCGGGGCGCGCCGTACGGCGGCGTTCCCGGGCGGCCCAGGACAGGCTCGCAGATGCCTCGGCCTATGCGGCGGAGGCCATCGGCGCGGTCCGGACCATGCAGGCCTTCGGCATGGAACGGCTTACCGCGTCCCAGTTCTCGCTTGCCGCTGAAGAGGCCTTCGACGCGGCTCGGCTCTCCACCACCATGCGGGCTTTCCTGACGGGTGCGGGCATCTTCATGGTCTCGGCCAGCGTCGTCGGCGTTCTCTGGTACGGCGCGCAGGATGTGCTCGCGGGCGCCATGACCGGCGGGCGGCTTTCGCAATTCGTGCTCTATGCGGTCTTTGCCGCAAGCTCGCTGGGCCAGCTCTCGGAGGTCTACGGCGAATTGGCGCAGGCAGCGGGCGCCGCCGAGCGTCTGGGCGAGATCCTGGAGGCGAAGCCCGCCATCGAGGCGCCGAAAAACCCCAAGCCCTTGCCGCAACCCTCGCCCGGCACTGTGGCATTCGAGGGCGTGCATTTCGCCTATCCCACCCGCTCCGAGCAGCGCGCCGTCCATGGCCTGAGCTTTTCCGTGGCCTCGGGCGAGCGGGTCGCCATCGTCGGGCCGTCGGGGGCGGGCAAGAGCACGATCCTCCAACTGCTGCTGCGCTTCTACGATCCTCAGAGCGGTATGATCCGGGTCGATGGGGTGCCGGTCACCGAAGCTGATCCTGCAGCCTTTCGCGCCCGCATGGCCCTGGTGCCGCAGGAGCCGACGATCTTCGCCGCGAGCGTCCTCGACAATATCCGCTACGGTCGTCCCGAAGCCAGCGAGGAGGAGGTACGCCACGCGGCGGAACTCGCTTCCGCCGACGGGTTCATCCAGGCCTTGCCGCAGGGCTATGGAACCCAGATCGGCGAGCGCGGGGTGACACTCTCGGGCGGACAGCGGCAGCGCCTCGCCATCGCCCGTGCGATCCTGAAGAACGCACCGATCCTGCTGCTCGACGAGGCTACTTCGGCGCTCGACGCGGAGAGCGAGCGCAAGGTCCAGGAAGCCCTCGACCGCCTCATGGAAGGGCGCACGACGCTGGTCATCGCCCACCGCCTCGCCACGGTCCGCTCCGCCGACCGTATCCTGGTGATGGACAAGGGGCTCATCGTGGAGGAGGGGACTCACGAGACCCTGCTCGCGGAGGGCGGCCTCTATGCAAGGCTCGCGCGTCTCCAGTTCACTGCTTCGGAAGATCACATCATCGCTGCGGAATAGGGACTTTTCGGCGAACCAATTCTCCCTACTCTCTGTTGACATGAAACCGGCGCAAGACCGGCTCGTCCAAAAGGGAGGTTGGGCATGACGGCTTGCTCACGGCGGCATCCTCAGGATTCGCCCCACATCAACGCCTATGAGGATTGGGATCTGCGCTATTGGTCCGACCGCTGGAACGTGCCCCGCAAGGAGTTGCTCGCCACCGTCAGGCGCGTCGGCGTCCAGGTGAAGGACGTCGCCCGGGCGCTGGGGAAGGACATCTGAAACCTACCGCTCCGTCAGCTTCAGCTCGATGCGCCGGTTGCGGGCATAGGCCTCTTCCGTCGTGCCGTTGTCGAGCGGCTGGAACTCGCCGAAGCCTGCGGCCGCGAGATGCTGGGGCTGCACGCCTCTTGCGATGAGCGCCTGCACTACCGCGATGGCGCGTGCCGAAGAGAGAGCCCAGTTCGAGGGGAATTGCGGGGTGTTGATGGGGCGCTGGTCGGTATGGCCGTCCACGCGGATCACCCATGAGATATCCGGCGGAACCTGCTTCTCGAGTTCCACGAGGGCGCTGGCGATACGGTCGATCTCTCCCGAGGCTTCGGGTCGCAGGAAGGCTTGGCCGGCAGGGAACAGCACCTCGGACTGGAACACGAAGCGGTCGCCGACGATGCGCACGTCGGGACGGGTGCCGAGGATCTGCCTCAAGCGTCCGAAAAAGTCGGAGCGATAGCGCGCCAGCTCCTGCACCCGCTGAGCCAAAGCCACATTGAGGCGGCTGCCGAGGTCGGCGATGCGGGCCTGACTTTCCTTGTCCCGATTCTCGGAGGCCGAAAGGGCCTCTTCGAGCGCCGCGAGCTGGCGGCGCATGGCGGCGATCTGCTGGTTGAGAATCTCGACCTGGCTCAGCGCCCGGCCCGTTGCCTGCTTTTCGGATTCGAGCGCGGTGGTGAGTTCGCTCGCCTGAGTCTGGGCCGCGCCGCCCGATTCCAGCAATCCCTGAAGCCGCGCCCGCTCGGCCTCGTTGGCGCGAAGCGTGGTGGTCAGGGATGCAAGGTTCTCTTCCAGCGTGCGGCGGCCCGAGCGCTCCAGGGACAGAAGATCGGTCAGCTCGGAGATCTGGCGGTTGAGCCGGTCCAATACCGTGTCGCGGCCCGAGAGCTCACGGGACAGGAAGAACTGGCCGACGGTAAAGACCGAGATCAGGAAGATGATGGCGAGCAGCAGCGTGGACAGGGCATCCACGAAGCCCGGCCAGTAATTGATCTGGCTGCTGCGCCCGCGCCCGCGCCCGCCTGAGCTGGAGATCGGCATCAGGGCAGCCTTTCACGGGAGATGCGGTCGAGCACCTGCTTCAGCTCCTTCTCGCGGGTGGCCTGAGCCTCCACCCAGTCGCGGATCATCTGCTGCTCGGCCCGCATATGCTGCACGAGGCCCTGCACGCCCTCGGCGAGATTGGCCATGGCCTGCGTCGCCGCGCGCCCGCCCGCGCCGTCGTTCACGGCGGCGGTGAGCCGGTTGAGGGCCACCGTCAGGTCGTGCGGGGTGCTGGAGCGCAGGGACGTATCGGCGGGCGTATCCATGGTGGAGGTAGCCAGCCAATCCTCGAGCTCCGTGTAGAAGCGGTTCTGCGCCTGGCCGGCCTGGAGATCGAGGAAGCCGAGAACCAGGGAGCCGGCAAGGCCGAAGAGCGAGGCGGAGAAGGACAGGCCCATGCCCTGCAGGGGGCCTGCGAGCGAATTCTTCAGCTCGTCGAAGAGAACGGCGGAATCCTGCCCGGTCCTCAAAGAGGAGATGATGCGACCGACCGAGCCGACGGTGTCGATGAGGCCCCAGAAGGTGCCGAGCAGGCCGAGGAAGACCAGCAGGCCCGCCATGTAGCGCAGGATCTCGCGGCCCTCATCGAGACGCGCGCCGATCGAATCGAGCAGCGAGCGGGTCGCGGCGATGGAAAGAGATTGGCCCGACCGGTTGCCGATGAAGGTGGCCATGGGGGCGAGCAGCACGGGCGGCGAGGGGGCGACGAGCCCTTCCTCGGTCTGGCGCAGCGTGTTGACCCAGCGAATCTCTGGGAAAAGCCGCCAGACCTGCCGGATGGCGAGCGCGATGCCGATGAACATCACGCCCAGGATCAAGGCGTTCAGGCCGGGATTGGCCTGGAAGGCCTCCCAGATCTGACGATAGAGGATAAAGGCGATAAACCCCGCCAGAACCAGAAAGACCGCCATGCGGATCAGGTAGATCCGCGGAGGGGTAAGGGGTTGGTCCGCCATTGTTATCCTGCGTCTTCGTGCTTCGGGACGGTCGCATTAGAGCCGTCCCGGCTTGACGGATCAAGCACGACCATCGGCCTTCATGCGGGCACGAACAGGAATATGGTGGTTCGAGCTTAGCCCTTGGCCTTTTTCAGCATCTTGAGCAGCTCGCGCTGCATGAACTCGTTGCCGCAGGCGATGGAGCCCGTCGCCATGGGGTTGGGGATGCCGTCCGCATCGGACACGTAGCCGCCGGCCTCGCGCACCATGAGGATGCCAGCCGCGATGTCCCAGGTGTTCAGGCCGCGCTCCCAATAGGCGTCGAAACGGCCGCAGGCCACGTAGGCGAGGTCGAGGGCCGCCGCGCCGAAGCGGCGCATGCCGCCCACATTGGCCATCACGGCCACGCATTCGCGCATGAAGAGGCCATGATCGCCTTTGCCGATATGGGGCAGGCCGCAGGCCACCACCGCATCGGCCACGTCCTCGCGGCCCGACACGCGGATGCGGCGGTTGTTGAGATAGGCTCCCTTGCCCTTCTCGGCGATGAACAGCTCGTCCTTGGCGGGATCGTAGATCACGCCGGCCACGATCTGGCCGTCGCGCTCGAGGCCGACGGAAATGGCGAATTGCGGCAGGCCGTGCAGGAAGTTCGTGGTGCCGTCGAGCGGGTCGATATGCCAGCGATGGCTCGTGTCCGTCCCTTGGACGACGCCCTGCTCCTCCATGACGAAGCCGTAGCCGGGGCGAGCTTTCTCCAGCGCCTCGCGCAGGATCTTCTCCGCCTTGCGGTCGGCAGCGGACACGAAATCGCCGGGGCCCTTGCGGGAGACCTGCAGATTCTCCACCTCGCCGAAGTCGCGCTTCAGGGAGCGCGACGCCTTCATCACGGCATCGGTCATGACGGTCATGAGGGGCGAGCGGATCATTGGGATAAGTCCTGGCAAAGAGCGAATTCAAGCATTTTCAGGAAAAGTGGCTACCGGTTTTCCGTCCGAAAATGCGGTGGGTTTAATCTGATGTGGTCGATGGACCACGGGAGGGTTTGCGTCAAGCGTGGGATCAACAGAACGGGTGCTCAATTGATCCCGCGTTTTCGCGAGTTCGTGGGGTCAGCGCATCCCGAGCCGCTCGGCGGCGAGCTTCTCGGCGCGTTTGCGGTCATCAGCGGAGAGGTCCTTCAGCGCGTTGTCGAGCCACGGATCGACGAGGCCTTGAGCCGCAGCCAGGATGTGCCAGGCGGCGGCATCAACCTTGTTAGCGGGCACGCCGCGACCGGCCACGAGCAGGCGGGCGAGGCGGTTCTGGGCGATGGCGCTGCCTTTCGCGGCGGCGCGGCGGAAATAGCGGGCGGCCTGTGATTCCGAAGCCGTCACCCCCTCGCCGTTGAAGAGCAGGATGGCGTATTCCACTTCGCCGACCGAACTGCCGTTCCTGGCGGCGCGCTCGAAGAGGCGGGCGGCCTCCGAGGCGTCCTTGGCGACGCCGCGGCCCTGGAGGTAGAGCACGCCGAGCGCATGCTGCGCGTCCGGGATTTCTGCGTCAGACGCCTGACGCAGCAGGGCGATGGCCTGTTCCAGGTCCATGTCGGAACCGCTGGTGAGCAGCAGCAAGGCGAGGTTATGGGCCGCGACGGCGTTGCCCTTGGCGGCGGCCTGTTCCAGCCAGGCCTTGCCCTGAACCGGGTTTTTGGGCGTCCCGCGTCCGTCCAGAGCCATGAGGCCAAGCGCGCCGAGGGCATGAGGATTACCGCGCCGCGCCGCCAGCTGGTACCATTCGGCGGCCTTCTTCGCATCCGCCGCGACCCCGAGGCCCTGGTTGTAGAGCTCGCCCAGGAGGGTCATTGCGGCGGCGTCGTTCTTGTTCTTCTCCAGGCGCAGGTTCGCCTCGCGGAAGGCGGTCTGATAGAGGCCTCGCTGATAGGCGCCATAGGCGAGATCGGGCTCCGCCGCCTGCGCGCAGGTGATGGAGGCGGCCAGCAGCAGGCCGCCGAGAGCCGGGAGCAGCCGCATCAGCGCGAGGCCTCCTGCCGTTCGAGAATTTCGGACGCGGCCTTCACGGCAGCCGCAGGGCCTTGCGGATGCGACCATACTGCGTCCCCGAGGGCCACGAACTCGGCACCCGTCGCAGCCAGAGGCTCCACGGCCTCCAGGGTCGGGGCATAGACGACGCAGGGCGTCTCGAAAATTTCGGCCCACCAGGCGGCGCGCTCGGTCACGCTCTCCAGGGAGGGAATGGATCCGTCCGCGCGGGGTTCACCGAAAAGCAGGTAATCGACCCCGGCCTCGCCGAAGCTCATGGCATCGTCCTTGGTGCGGATGGCGCCGACGCCGATGGCGCGCTCGCCCTTCAGGCGCTCGCGCAGCTCGCGAATCTCGCGCGGGTCGATGGCGCCCACATGAATGCCGTCGGCGCCGCCACGAGCGGCGACATTGGCAAGGTCGGCCATGCCCTCGGCGGTCACGATCAGGGCCGTGCCGTGCTCCTGCACCGAAGGGGCCAGCGCCTTTACCAGATTGGTCAGGCCACGCCCGTCCCCGGCGCCCAGCCGCACCAATACGGCCGCGACAGCGCCGCCTTTGCAGGCTTCCGCCAGCTTGGGAGCAAGCGAGGCATCCTCGAGAAGAGGGGTGATGAGATAGAGGCGGGCGGAGGAATCGGCCATGGTTCACGGATCACGAAAAAGAAAACACTGTCATCCCCATAACGAAAACGGGGCCATCTTGCGAGGCCCCGCTTGTCGATGATGATTGAGGCGAAAGCCCGACTGATTACTCAGCGGCCTGACGCTTGGTGCTGAAGGTCGGGTCGAGCTCGCCCGAAGCGTAGCGCTTGGCCATCTCAGCCAGGGTGAACACGCGCTTGATCTTCGAGGCCTGACCGGCGGTGTTGAACTCTTGCAGGCGCTGCTTGCAGAGCTTCGTCATCGCTTCCATGGCGGGCTTCAGATACTTGCGCGGGTCGAACTCGCCGGGGTTCTCGGTCAGGACCTTACGGATCTGGCCGGTCATCGCCATGCGGTTGTCGGTGTCGATGTTGATCTTGCGCACGCCGTGCTTGATGCCGCGCTGAATCTCTTCCACCGGCACGCCCCAGGTCGGCTTCATCTGGCCGCCGTACTGGTTGATGATGTCCTGCAAGTCCTGCGGCACGGAAGACGAGCCGTGCATCACGAGGTGGGTGTTTGGCAGCTTCTGGTGGATCTCCTCGATGATGTTCATCGCGAGGATCTCGCCGTCGGGCTTGCGGGTGAATTTGTAGGCGCCGTGCGAGGTGCCCATGGCGATGGCGAGCGCGTCGACCTTCGTCTCGGCCACGAACTTCACGGCCTCGTCGGGGTTCGTCAGCAGCTGGTCGTGCGAGAGCTTGCCCTCGGCGCCGTGGCCGTCCTCGGCTTCGCCTTCACCGGTTTCGAGAGAGCCCAGCACGCCGAGCTCGCCTTCAACCGAGATGCCGCCGAGATGCGCCATCTCGACCACCTTCTTGGTGACGCCGACATTGTAGTCCCAATCGCCCGGGGTCTTGCCGTCGGCTTTGAGCGAACCGTCCATCATCACCGAGGTGAAGCCGGCCTGGATGGCGGTCATGCAGGTCGAGGGCTCGTTGCCGTGATCGAGATGCACGCAGACGGGGATGTGCGGGTAGATCTCGGTGACCGCGTCCATCATGTGCTTGAGCATGACGTCGTTGGCATAGGAGCGCGCGCCGCGGCTCGCCTGGATGATCACCGGCGCATCAACCTCACTGGCTGCCGCCATGATCGCGAGCGCCTGTTCCATGTTGTTGATGTTGAAGGCAGGCACGCCATAGCCTTGCTCGGCTGCGTGATCCAGAAGCTGCCTCATGGTGATGCGGGCCATCTCGTCCTCCGTGTTGGTTTAAGCTCTTAAATCGTCGTGAAGCTGAACCGGCGATTAAGCCTTCGAGCCTGTCGCGAAGTCTCCGGCGAAGCGGGTGCCGCTTTCGCCGGATAATGCTTTCAAGCCCTCAGAGCTTCCACGCCGGGAAGCGCCTTGCCCTCGAGCCATTCGAGGAAAGCGCCGCCTGCCGTCGATACATAGGAGAAGCTTTCCGCAACGCCAGCGTGGTTGAGGGCCGCAACCGTATCGCCGCCTCCGGCGACGGAGACGAGCTTGCCTTCCTTGGTGCGCTGCGCCGCATGGCGCGCGGCTGCGACCGTTCCCTGATCGAACGGGGCGATTTCGAAAGCGCCAAGCGGGCCGTTCCAGACCACCGTCGCCGCGTCGTTGATCGCCGCGTTGATGCGCTCGACCGATTGCGAACCCACATCGAGGATCATCTGGTCCTCGGGGATCGCGTCGATGCCGTAGGTGCGGTTATGCGCGCCGGCCTTGAACTCGTAGGCGCAGACGCCGTCCACCGGCAGGATGATGGCGCAGTTGGATTCACGCGCCTTCTCGATGATGCGCATGGCGGTCGCCGCGAGATCCTTCTCGGCGAGCGACTTACCGACACCCAGGCCAGTGGCATGAACGAAAGTGTTCGCCATGCCGCCGCCGATGACGAGAGCATCGACCTTGGTCACGAGGTTTTCGAGCAGATCGATTTTTGATGAAACCTTCGCGCCACCGACGATGGCGACGACGGGACGCTTCGGCGCTTCCAGGCCCTTGGTGAGCGCATCGAGTTCCGCCTGCATGGTGCGGCCGGCATAACCGGGAAGCACGCGGGCAAGACCTTCGGTCGAAGCATGCGCGCGGTGCGCGGCGGAGAAGGCGTCGTTCACATAGAGATCGCCGAGCTTCGCGAGTTCCTTCACGAAGGCCGGATCGTTCTTTTCCTCACCCGCATGGAAGCGGGTGTTTTCGAGGAGGAGCACGTCGCCGCCGTTCATGGCGGCGACGGCCTTTTCGGCGGCTTCGCCGATGCAGTCATCGGCGAAGGCCACGGGTTTTCCGAGATGCTTCGAGACCGCTTCCGCGACCGGCTTCAGGGATTCTTTCGGATCGCGTCCTTTCGGGCGTCCGAAATGGGCGAGAAGGATGACCTTTCCGCCCTTGTCCGCGATCTCGCGGATGGTGGGAAGGACGCGCTCGATGCGCGTCGCGTCCGTCACCCTGCCGTTATCCATGGGGACATTGAGGTCCACCCGGACGAGAACGCGTTTACCCTTGACGTCGGCTTGGTCGAGCGTGCGGAAGGCGGTCATTACTATCAGCCTTGCTTCAGAGGTTCTGTTCGGAAGGCGATCACCCAAAGAAAGATAACCGCGATAGGAGGGAAGAAGGCCAGGATAGAAAGATACTTCGAGATCCCGGCCTGTGGGAGAAGCCGCCAGAACGCAATGACGTTCACAAGAAACACCAGCAAAATCAGCCAGTGCCAGATACTAGCTCCTCCCATACCGGTTCCCCTTAGATGAGCTTCGCCATGGCGACGGCGGTATCCGCCATGCGGTTCGAGAAGCCCCACTCGTTGTCGTACCAGGACAGCACGCGCACGAAGTTGCCTTCCATCACCTTGGTCTGATCCAGGTGGAAGACGGAGGAATGAGGATCGTGGTTGAAGTCCGTGGAGACGTTGGGCTGGTCGGTGTAGCCGAGCACGCCCTTGAGCGGGCCGTTGGCCGCAGCCTTGATGGCGTCGTTGATCTCCTGCACCGAGGTGTTCTTCTTCGCCACGAACTTGAAGTCGACAACGGAGACGTTCGGGGTCGGAACGCGGATCGACGAGCCGTCGAGCTTGCCGTTCAGCTCCGGCAGCACGAGGCCGACGGCCTTGGCGGCGCCGGTCGAGGTCGGGATCATGTTCAGGGCCGCAGCGCGGGCGCGGTACAGATCCTTGTGCATCTGATCGAGCGTCGGCTGGTCGTTGGTGTACGAGTGGATCGTGGTCATGAAGCCCTTCTCGATGCCCACTGCGTCCTGAAGCACCTTCGCCACGGGGGCGAGGCAGTTCGTGGTGCAGGATGCGTTCGAGATGACCAGGTGGTCCTTGGTGAGCTTGTTATGGTTCACGCCGTAGACGACCGTGAGGTCGGCGCCGTCGGCGGGAGCCGAGACGATGACGCGCTTGGCGCCGGCGGTCAGATGCGCGGAGGCCTTCTCTTTTGATGTGAAGATGCCGGTGCATTCGAGCGCGATATCGACGCCGAGCTCGCGGTGCGGCAGGGTCGCCGGGTCCTTGATCGCCGTGACGCGGATCTTCTTGCCGTTGATGACAAGGAACTCCCCCTCGACCTGTACGTCAGCCGGGAAGCGGCCATGCACGGAGTCGAAGCGGAGCAGGTGAGCGTTCGTCTCGACCGGACCGAGATCGTTGATGGCAACCACCTCGATATCCGTGCGGCCGCTTTCCACGATGCCACGGAGGATATTGCGTCCGATGCGACCGAATCCGTTGATCGCGACCTTCACCGTCATAGTCTTAGCTCCCTTGTGATGAGGCTTGTGTACGTAACTGTCTTACAGATTATGCGTCCGCAGAACTTTTTCCGCCACTGCCTCGGGCGTGATGCCGAAATGCTTGTAGAGGTCCTTGTAGGGCGCGCTTGCGCCAAACCCATGCATGCCGACGAAAATTCCATCCGGGCCGATGACCGAATCCCAGCCGAAGCGAACGGCGGCTTCCACCGCGACCTTGATCGGCGCATCGCCGATGATCTCGTGACGCACCTTCTCGGGCTGGCCTAAGAACAGGTCGAGGGACGGGACTGAGACCACGCGGGCGTCGAAGTTCTGCTCGGCGAGCAGCTTCTGGGCGGCGAGCGCGATCTCGACCTCGGAACCGGACGCGAAGATCGTGGCGCGGGCCTTGCCCTTTGCCGGTGACAGCTCGTAGGCGCCGGTGGCCGACAGATTCTTCGCGCCGCCCTCTTTGCGGACCTGCGGCAGGTTCTGGCGGGTCAGGGCGAGCGTCGTCGGGCCGTCGGTGCGCTCGAGCGCCATCTGCCAGGCTTCCGCCGTCTCGATGGCGTCCGCAGGGCGGAACACGCGCATCTGGGGCATGGAGCGAAGGGCGGCGAGGTGCTCCACCGGCTGGTGGGTCGGGCCGTCCTCACCCAGGCCGATGGAATCGTGGGTCATGACATAGACCGCCGGAATGCCGGCGAGCGAGGCGATGCGCATGGCGGGGCGCGCATAATCGGTGAAGACCAGGAAGGTCGCGCCGGCCGGCACATAGCCGCCATGGAGCGCGATGCCGTTCATGGCAGCCGCCATGCCGTGCTCGCGGATGCCGTAATGGATGTAACGGCCCGCGTAATTGCCCGGCGAGATGGCGGTGAGGTTCTTGGTCTTGGTGTTGTTGGACGGCGTCAGGTCCGCCGAGCCCAGCACCAGCTCCGGCACGGCCTCGGTGAGGACTTCGAGCGCGATTTCGCTGGCCTTGCGGGTGGCGACGTTCTGCGGCTCGGCGAAGAGCTTGTCCTTCAGCTTGGCGACGGCGTCGGCCAACCCTTGCGGGCGGACGCCCTTCACCCGGCGCTCGAACTCGCCGCGCTTGTCGGCAGGCAGAGCCTTCAGGCGGTCTTCCCAGGCCTTGCGCAGGCGGCGGCCCTTCTTGCCGGCCTTCGCCCAGGCATCGCGGATGTTGTCCGGGATCACGAAGGGCTCGTGGCTCCAGCCGTAGGAGGCCTTGGCGCCGGCCAGTTCCTCGGCACCCAGCGGCTCGCCGTGAGCCTTGGAGGTGCCGGCCTTCTTCGGAGCGCCGTAGCCGATGGTGGTCTTGCACGCGATCAGGGTCGGCTTGTCCGCCTTCTGGGCGCGGGAAATGGCGCGCTGGATCGCCTTCTCGTCATGGCCGTCCACGCGAACCGCATTCCAGCCGCAGGCCTGGAAGCGCTTCACCTGATCGACCGAGTCGGAGATCGAGAGTGGGCCGTCGATGGAGATCTCGTTGTCGTCCCACAGGACGATCATGCGGTTGAGCTTCAGGTGGCCCGCAAGCGCGATGGCCTCCTGGCTGATGCCTTCCATCAGGTCGCCGTCGGAGGCGAGCACGTAAGTGAAGTGATCGACGAGATCGCTGCCGTATTCGGCGTTCAGCATGCGCTCGGCGAGCGCGAAGCCCACGGCGGTGGCGATGCCCTGGCCCAGCGGACCGGTGGTGGTCTCGACGCCGGGGGTCATGAAGTTTTCAGGATGGCCCGGGGTCTTCGAGTCGAGCTTACGGAAGTTCTTCAGCTCGTCGATGGTCATGCCCTCGACACCCGTGAGGTGGAGGAGCGCGTAGAGCAGCATCGAGCCGTGGCCGGCCGAGAGGATGAAGCGGTCGCGGTCCGGCCATTTCGGGTCGGCGGCGTCGTATTTCAGAAACTTGGTGAAGAGCACCGTGGCGATGTCGGCGGCGCCCATGGGCAGGCCCGGATGTCCCGATTTGGCTGTTTCCACAGCGTCCATGGCGAGGACGCGCACGGCGTTCGCCAGATCGGAATGGGTGACACGATCGGCGGAGACGGTCTTGAGCACAGCGTGATCCACAAGTCTTGGGGCCCTGGCGGGCCGTCTGTCTGGAAAAGGCGTGGGCTCCTTAACACGCGGGGGGGACGAGTCAAAGACTGAACGGGCGTAATCCCCTTATGCTCCAGGCGCAGCCTTTTTCAAATCAGGCGCAAAACCGGGTCCACTTTTCCGCACGATGCGCTAGTCTCAAGCCGATTCCTGGAGGGGTGATGACGTCCATTCTCGACGACGCGTTCAAACGGCTCGATGGGGCTCTGGGCCTGCTCGAAGCCTCGGTCTCCCGTCGTCTCGAAGCCGACCGGCGCAAAGGCGGCCTGGAAACCGAGCTCCAGCTCATGCAGGACGACCGCTCCCGCCTTGCCGAGGAACTCGACGGCGCGCTCACCCGTCTCCAGCGTTTCGAGGTAGCCACCGACGATGTGAGCCGGCGCGTGCAGCTCGCCATCATCGCCGTCCAGAATGTCCTGGCCCAGGCGGGCCGACTCGAACATGAGGACGCCTGACGGATGTCCCACGTCTCGGTCACCATCGCCGGCCAAACCTATCGCATCGCCTGCGCCGAGGGCGAGGAGCGGCACCTGGAGGGCCTCGCCGCCTCTTATGACGCGAAGATCGAGGAGATGCGCGGGGCCTTCGGCGAGATCGGCGACCTACGCCTCCACGTCATGGCAGCCATCACTCAAGCCGATGAGCTGCACGAGTCGAAGCGGCGTGTGGCTGCACTGGAGGCGGAACTCGCGAACCTGAAATCCTCCACCGGCGACGAACGCGGCCATGCCATCGAGGCACAGCTGGCCGAGGGTCTGCACAAGGCCGCGGAGCGGATCGAGCGGCTGGCCCGCAACCTCAACGCCCCGACGGCGGCGCTGGAGGAATAGGCCGCGTCGGCAACCCTTCATGACGGCTTGGAGATAAACGGCCGACATGACCATACGATTCTCCGTCATGGCCGGGCTTGTCCCGGCCATCCTGATCCGAAGAGCGAAACGCTTGAAACAATCGGGATCACCGGCACAAGGCCGGTGATGACGTGCGGAGATTATCGACGCCTTCTGAATCAATGACCCTTTGACAGCCGCTGCTGGCGCTGGCGGAGGGTGACGAGGAGTTCGAGATAGGGCTCTCGCCGCTCCCTGTGGGCGGCCCTGATCTTCTTGACGATATGGTTTTTCAGTTCCTGGTCGGTGGTGCTGTTTTCAAGCTTTGCCAATTGCACTTCATGCTCGAAATCGATGTTGCCCAGGAGATGCAGCACCTCGCGCATCATGGAAGCGATGCTCGGTGTATGGGCTGCACTGTGCACCTCGCGGGCGTTGAAAGGCTCAAATTTATTCAGTGCCATAATCCCTCCCTCATAGCGGCTGGCGTTTTCCTCCGAGGAACCCTCACATAAGCCATGGGATTTTGGCATCCGTAGGAAAACTGAGGCTGATACGTAACTCTTTGGGGGTAGCCGTGCGCTCGCCGCCCGCACGATAAAGATGATCGCCGGCCTAAACTTTTCCTCTTCCCCTCGGAGCTCCCAATCCCTACATAGGGAATGCGGGGCTGCGGGGCGCGTTAGGAGTTCATATTCCCCGGGGCCTTATCGATCCCAACGGGAGCTGTCCCTGCCCGGTCCCTGGACCGGAACATATGGCGCCCACCTACTTTGTAGGTTCCCGGGATCGCTTCTCCGACGGTTTTTGTGGCTCCGCACTCCATGCATTCTCTGCCCCCTCCCGCCTTGAAAGATCAGCTTCGCAACGAGGCGCTCGCCCGCCGCGACGGGCTCGACAAGGCGTTCCGCGAGGAGGCGGCCCGGGCGATCACCGCCCAGGCGCTCGACCTGCCCGACCTGTCCGAGATCACCCCCGTCGGCGGCTATTGGCCGATCCGCAGCGAGGTCGATCCGCGCCCCCTCATGGAGGCAATGCTGGCACGCGGGCAGGACGTGGCCTTGTCCCAGATCCTCCATCCCCACTTAAGTTGGCGCCTCTGGCAGCCGGGCGACGTGCTCATCAAGGGCGGCTTCGGCGTACGCGAGCCCGGCCCCGACGCACCGGAGGTTTTCCCGAAATGCCTCATCGTGCCCCTCGTCGCCTTTGACCGCAGGGGAGGGCGCATCGGCTACGGCAAAGGGCATTTCGACCGTGCCATCGCAGCCCTCGAAGCGCAGCATCCGGTCTTGACCATCGGCCTCGCATATGCGGTTCAGGAGATCGAGCAGGTTCCGATCGAGGATCATGACCGCCTGCTCGATGTTGTGATCACGGAAACCGAACTCATTCGGACCAAGTCTGCGTAAAGGCAAATCCATGCGTCTCCTCTTCCTCGGCGATATTGTCGGGCGGCCCGGCCGCAACGCCGTCATCGAACGGCTGCCGGGGCTTCGCGAGCGCTGGAGCCTCGATTGCGTGGTGATCAACGGCGAGAACGCGGCCGGCGGCTTCGGTATCAACGAGGCGATCTGCGACGAGGTCCTGAACGCGGGCGCCGACGCCATTACGCTTGGCAACCATTCCTGGGACCAGCGGGAGACGCTGGTCTTCATCGAGCGCCAGCCCCGACTGCTGCGCCCGGTCAATTACCCACCCGGCACGCCGGGTCGCGGCGCCAACCTCATCGATACCCGCTCCGGTCACCGGGTGCTCGTCGTGAACGTCATGGGGCGTCTCTACATGGACCCCCTCGACGACCCCTTCGCCGCCGTCGATCAGGCCCTGGAGGATTGCCCTCTGGGGCAGGTGGCCGATGCCATCATCGTGGATGTCCATGCGGAGGCGACGAGCGAGAAGGAGGCCATGGGCCATTATCTCGACGGTCGTGCCAGCCTCGTGGTCGGCACCCACACGCATGTGCCCACCGCCGACCACCGGGTGCTCCCCGGCGGCACCGCCTATATGTCGGATGCGGGCATGTGCGGCGATTACGATACGGTGCTCGGCATGCAGAAGGAGGAATCGATCCGCCGTTTCCTCCAGAAGACTCCCGGCCCCCGCATGGAGCCCGGACTCGGCGAGGGCACGCTCTCGGGCATCGCGGTCGAAACCGACGACCGGACAGGCCTCGCGGTGCGGGTCGCGGCGGTACGCCTCGGGCCGAACCTAGAAGAGACCTGGCCTCGGTTCTGGGATTAGGCACTGTCCTTCTCCGTCATGGCCGGGCCTGTCCCGGCCATCCACGTCTTCCTGCCATCCCCCCAGCCCTCATCCTGAGGGATCGCGGAGCGATCGTCTCGAAGGACGAGGGCGTCTCCAGAGATTGCTGGACGATCCTTCGAGACGCAGCCTAGCGGCTGCTCCTCAGGATGAGGTCGGTGGGGTGGCAACGAAGGCGGGGATCACCGGCACAAGGCCGGTGATGGCGTGAGGGTAATCTGGTTCGATCTCTCACCCGGTCGCACCACCCCCACCCCTGCCGCTCCCCGCAAGGGGAGGGCGCCGCCGCTGGCCCCTCCCTTTACCTTGAGCAGCCTCGTCCCCATCTTTGCGCCACGGAGGACGAAGGTGGACGCCAAGACAGAGCCTGTGCGCGCTAGAAAGCGCAGCTATCGCGAGGACAGCGAATTTCATCAGGCGCATGAGCACCAGAGTGTTTCCGCCGTCCTGCGTGCCGTCGTCGATGAGGCCAAGGGGAACACCATCTCCGTTCGAGAGATCATCGAGGCCCTCGGCGACCGCGCCTTTGGCTTCGTGCTGATCCTTTTCAGCCTGCCCAACAGCGTTCCGGCTGTGCCCCCTGGCGTCGCCGGGGTCTTCGGTACCCCGGTTCTGATCTTCGGCATCCAGATGCTGCTCGGCCACAAGCGCCCCTGGCTGCCGCAATTCTTCATGCGCCGGGAGCTGTCGCTCGAAAAATTCCGCAAGTTCATCGATGTTGCCGAGCCCAAGCTGCAATGGCTTGAGCGCTTCTGCAAACCGAGGCTCACCCAGCTTTTCGGAGTGGTGGGCGACCGGGCGGTAGGTCTCTTCGCGATTCTAGTGGCCCTATGCGTGCTCATTCCCTTCCCAGGTACCAACATTCCACCCTCGGCAGCCTTGGTCATCATCTCCATCGCGGTGATCGAGGAGGATGGTTATCTCCTGATCTTGGGTTCCCTCATTGGCCTTGCCGGCATGGCCTACACGGTGACGGTGTTGGGGGCCTCCTATCACCTCATTCTGGCCGCCATTCACAACATGCCGGGCTGGTTCGGGTTTTAAGGAAGAGTGTAGCAAGGGGCTTGGCCTGAAGCCCTTCGCCGCCTTATAAGCCTGCCATCGTCAACTTCCTCGGCCTGACGGGCGCTTGGCATTCAAGCCGCTCTCGGCCGCACATTCGGAGGCCCCGATGGCCGGACATTCACAGTTCAAGAATATCATGCACCGCAAGGGCAAGGTGGACGCGGTGCGGTCCAAGGTATTCTCCAAGCTCGCTCGCGAAATCACCGTGGCGGCCAAGATGGGCATGCCCGATCCCAACATGAACCCGCGCCTGCGCGCCGCCATCCTGGCTGCCCGCGCCGAGAACATGCCCAAGGACAACATCCAGCGCGCCATCAACAAGGCGTCGGGCGGCGAGGGCGAGAACTACGACGAAATCCGCTACGAGGGCTACGGCCCCGGCGGCGCCGCCATCATCGTCGAGGCGATGACAGACAACCGCAACCGCACGGCCTCCGACATCCGCTCCTACTTCACCAAGAGCGGCGGCAACCTCGCCGAGACCGGCGCGGTGTCCTTCATGTTCGACCGGGTGGGTTATATCGAGTTCGGCGCGGACCTCACCGACGCCGACACCATGTTAGAGGCCGCCATCGAGGCCGGCGCCGAGGATGTGGTGTCCTCCGAGAACGGCCACGAGGTCTATTGCGAGCAGACCACGCTCAACGAGGTGACCAAGGCGCTGGAAGACAAGTTCGGCGAGCCGAAAGCCTCGAAGCTGGTCTGGAAGCCGCAAACCCCCGTCGCCGTCGACGACGAGACCGGCGAGAAGCTCATGAAGCTCATGGAGTCGCTGGAAGAGCACGACGACGTGCAGAACGTCTACGGCAACTTCGAGCTCTCCGACGCTCTTATGCAGAAAATGGCGGGCTGAATGTGAGCGAGCGCGTCCGCATCCTCGGCCTTGACCCCGGCCTGCGCAATACGGGCTGGGGCGTCATCACCATCGAGGGGACGAAGCTCTCCTATGTGGCCTGCGGGGTCGTGACGTCGGACGGCGATCTCGATCTGGCGCTGCGCCTCAAGCAGCTCCATGATCGCCTGACGGAGGTCATCCGCACCTGGACGCCCGACGAGGTCTCTGTGGAAGAGACCTTCGTCAACAAGGATGCGCAAGCGACCCTCAAGCTTGGCCAGGCCCGTGCCATGTCCCTGCTGGTGCCCGCGCTCCACAACCTGCCCGTGGCGGAATACGGCGCCAATCAGGTGAAGAAGACCGTGGTAGGCGCAGGACACGCCGACAAGGCGCAGGTCCAGGCCATGGTGAAGATCCTGCTGCCCAAGGCCGAGTTCAAGAAAGCCGACGCGGCTGACGCCCTCGCCATTGCCATCGCCCATGCCCACCACCGCAAGGCCCGCGCTTTGGCGGCGAGCCTTTAATTTGTTACACGGATACAAACGTCATCCCGGACGGCGTGAGCCGATCCGGGATCGTGTGCAGAATGAAGCGCTGTTTCCCTCCCCCTTGTGGGGAGGGATTAAGGGTGGGGGTGGCGGCGCCGGACCTTAATAGGCTATCGCCGCCACCCCCACCTCCAACTCCTCCCCACAAGGGGGAGGAGGGCTTACCAGGAGCAGAGACGAACGTGATCGGCAAACTCAAAGGCGTGGTGGATTCCTATGGCGAGGATTTCGTGATCCTCGACGTGCACGGCGTCGGCTATGTGGTTCATTGCTCCTCCCGCACGCTCCAGAACCTGCCGCCCACGGGCGAGGCTGCCGTGCTTTCCATCGAGACCCATGTGCGCGAGGACATGATCCGCCTGTTCGGCTTCAAGTCCGACCAGGAGCGCGAGTGGTTCCGCCTGCTCCAGAGCGTGCAGGGCGTGGGCTCCAAGGTGGCGCTCGGCATCCTGTCCGTGCTAGATCCCGGCAGCGTCGCAACCGCCATCGCCACGGGCGACAAGGCTTCCGTTGGCCGCGCCCCCGGCGTCGGCCCCAAGCTCGCGCAGCGCATCGTCTCCGAGCTCAAGGACAAGGCCCCGGCCTTCGCCTCCATCGATCCCGCCCTCATCCGCCTCACGGGTGCAATCGATGACAGGACCGCGCCCGCGCCCGTTGCGGATGCGATCTCGGCGCTGGTCAATCTCGGCTACCCGCAGGTCCAGGCATCAGCCGCCGTCGCCGCCGCCATGAAGCAGGCAGGCGACGAGGCCGAGGCGAAGACGCTGATCAGGCTGGGATTGCGGGAACTGGCGCGGTGACCGTTTGCCCTTTGTGTCATCCCCGGCGAGCCGAAGGCGAGGGAAGGGGATCCACGATCAAGTGCGGCGCTGTGGATTCCCTTCCCCTCCGCTACGCTCCGGCCGGGAATGACACCGTATGTGAACGTTCCTGTTTTGATCCTGTTGAGAATGGCGTATGAGTGTCTCGTCGCCTATATGAAGCCTCTGGAAGGTAAGCCTCTTTGACCGATTCCAACCGCCTGCTCAGCCCTGAAAAGCGTGAGGACGACTCTGAAGCGTCGATCCGGCCGCTGTCGCTTGCCGATTTCACGGGGCAGAAGGCCGCGCGGGCGAACCTGCAGGTCTTCATCGATGCCGCCAAGGCGCGCAGCGACGCGCTCGACCACGTACTCTTCGTCGGTCCTCCCGGCCTCGGCAAGACCACGCTGGCGCAGATCGTGGCGCGTGAGCTCGGCGTGAATTTCCGCTCCACCTCCGGTCCCGTCATCGCCAAGGCCGGCGATCTGGCGGCGCAGCTGACGAACCTCGAAGAGCGCGACGTGCTCTTCATCGACGAGATCCATCGCCTCAACCCGGCGGTGGAGGAAATTCTCTATCCGGCCATGGAGGATTACCAGCTCGACCTCATCATCGGCGAAGGCCCCGCCGCCCGCTCGGTGAAGATCGAGCTGCCGAAATTCACGCTGGTCGGCGCCACCACCCGCGCGGGCCTGCTCACCACGCCTTTGCGCGACCGCTTCGGCATTCCGATCCGCCTCGAATTCTACACCATCGACGAGCTGGAGCTGATCGTGCGCCGTGGTGCGCGCGTGCTCGGCCTCAACATGAGCGACGAGGGCGCGAACGAGATCGCCCGCCGCGCGCGTGGTACGCCGCGCATCGCGGGCCGTCTGCTGCGCCGCGTGCGCGACTTCGCCATCGTCGAGGGCGTGCAGATCGTGTCGCGCGATCTCGCCGACCGCTCGCTGCGCCTGCTCGACGTGGACCCCATCGGCCTCGACCTGATGGACCGCAAATACCTGACCATGATCGCCACTTCCTTCGGCGGCGGCCCGGTCGGCATCGAGACGATCGCGGCGGCCCTCTCCGAGCCGCGCGATGCCATCGAGGACATCATCGAGCCCTATCTCATTCAGAAGGGCTTCGTGCAGCGCACTCCGCGCGGCCGCATCCTCACGCCCCACGCTTTCAAGCATCTCGGCATTGCCGAGCCGACGCGCGAGAACACCACGCAGTTCGGGCTGTTCAACGGGGATGGAGATGAGTGACAAGCGCGCCGCCAACACCTCCCCCTCGAGGGGGGAGGTCGCGCCGCAGGCGCGGGAGGGGGTGGGAGGCGAGAGCTTTCAGAACGCAGCGCCGCCACCCCACCCCGGATCGCTGACGCGCTCCGACCCTCCCCCTCAAGGGGAGGGTAAAGAAGGGGCTTACCCTCATCTCGCCGGTACGATGCAGGGCGGCGCGCATATCCTGCCGATCCGCGTCTATTACGAGGACACGGATTTTTCCGCGCGGGTGTATCACGCAAGCTATCTGCGCTTCATGGAGCGTGGGCGCACGGAGATCCTGCGGGCGGTTGAGGTGGCGCAGTCCGATCTTCATGCGGAGATGGGCGGGCTCGCCTTCGTGGTCCGCAAGATGACAATCGATTTCCTCGGCGGTGCGGTCATGGACGATGTGCTGACCATCGTGACGAGGCCGAAGGAGATACGCGGCGCCTCCATGACGCTGGCGCAGGAGGTGCGTCGCGGAAACGACGTGCTGGTGCGCGCCGACGTAATAGTCGCCGCCGTGCGCGACGGGCGCGCGGTGCGCATTCCGGATAATCTTCGCGCGGCGCTTTCAGGCGGTGAGGAATAAGCATTTCCTCCACGTCATGGCCGGGCTTGTCCCGGCCATCCCGATCCGAACAGCGCTGTGCTCTACCAATCGGGATCACCGGCACAAGGCCGTTGATGACGTGAGAGGATGTCAGGCCGTCTTGTTCAGCACCGGAGCTCCCAGTTTGAACCAGGCCTTCCGGATCAACCCGTCCTCAACCTCGTAGATCGCGATCACCTCGACGGTGCCTGTGCCTTCCGGGAAGGTGCGGGTCACGATCTCCTGGTCCACGACCATGTTGCCCACAGCCATGCGGCTGATGAGCTTGCCGTGGAGGTTCGGCTCCTGGAAGCGGGACACATGGCGCTCGCGGATCTGCTGTGCGCCTTGGGCGAGCAGGGTGTCCGGAAAGGCGAGGAACTGCGCGTCCTCGGCCCAGCAGGCCATGAAGGCATCGATGTCGCGGGCATTGTAGGCGTCGAGCTGGCGTCCCACGATCTCGGCGGGTTTTGTAGCAGTCGTCATGGTTATTCCGGTTCAGGATTGTCAAAACACGCCGGGCAGGGTTGCAAGCTTGGCAAGGCTAGACGTCCCAATCGCACGTGTTTTGCGAGGAAATCGGGGCGACATAAGGCCCTGATCCGGGGCCTATGACAACCGTGCCCCTAGGGAATGGCCTCTTATTCGAGAGGCGAAAGGCTCTTTTAAACCAAGCCTTAACCTTACTCTGTGCTTAAAAGACAACGGTTTAGGACGATCCGAGGCGTCGGGACCCGCGCCCTTATTTTCGACAGATTCGCGGGCGAACGAGCAGGATACGAAACAGAATTTTCCTAAAGCCGAATACGGTGGGCCTTGAGACCTCTCAAGGCGGCTCGAAGAGCGAGGGTGTGACTTATGAATCCGGCTGACGTGGCCCAGGCTGCCCCTGTGGCGCATGACCTGTCCTTCTTTAGCCTGTTCTGGCAGGCGCATTTCATCGTCAAGCTCGTGATGATCGGGCTGCTGGCCGCTTCCGTCTGGTGCTGGGCCATCATCATCGACAAGACGCTGCTCTACGCACGCACCAAGCGCGCCATGAACCGGTTCGAGGATGTGTTCTGGTCCGGCCAGTCGCTGGAGGAGCTCTACCGTTCGCTTCAGAACCGCCCGGCCACCGGCCTCGCCGCCGTTTTCGTGTCCGCCATGCGCGAATGGAAGCGCTCATTCGAGGGCTCGGGCCGCTCGTTCCAGAGCCTGCCGCAGCGCATCGACAAGGTGCTCGACGTCACCATCCAGCGCGAGGTGGAACGCCTCGATTCGCGTCTCATGATCCTCGCCTCCATCGGCTCGGCCGGTCCCTATATCGGCCTGTTCGGCACGGTCATCGGCATCATGAACTCGTTCACGTCGATTGCGGCCTCCAAGAACACCAGCCTCGCGGTCGTCGCGCCCGGCATCGCGGAGGCCCTGTTCGCCACCGCCATCGGTCTCTTCGCAGCCATCCCGGCGGTGCTCGCCTACAACAAGCTCCAGAGCGAGGTGGGCAAGATGCAATCGCGCCTCGAAGGCTTCGCCGACGAATTCTCCGCCATCCTCTCCCGCCAGATCGACGAGCGCATCGCGCATACGTCGAAGGCGGCCTGAGAAGGAGAGGATTAGGCCATGGCAATGATGGCAGGCGCGGCAGGAGGCGGACGTCGCCGCAGGCGCGGTAAGCGCGGCGGCGCGATCAATGAAATCAACATGACGCCGTTCATCGACGTCATGCTGGTGCTGCTCATCATCTTCATGGTGGCCGCGCCCATGATGACGGCGGGCGTGCCGCTCGATCTGCCGCAGACAAAGGCAGCGCCGCTGAATTCCGATGCGACGCCCGTGACCCTGTCCATCAAGCAGACGGGCCAGGTCTTTTTAGGCGAGTCCGAACTGACGGATGAAGCCATCGTCGGCAAGCTTGCCGAAGTGGCGAAGTCCGGCTTCGATGAACGCGTGTTCGTGCGCGGCGACAAACGAGTCGATTACGGCCGCGTCGCCCAGATCATGTCCATCGTCACCACCGCCGGTTACAAGCGCGTCGCGCTGGTGACCGAGGTGGACCAGAACTGAGCGGATAAGAACAAGGGGTAAGTGACAAGTGGCGTTGAAGGATTATTTCAACCCTTCCGAACCGGGATACTGGATCTCGGGCGTCGCGCATGCGGCGATGCTTGTTGCTGCCATGGTGGGCTTTTCCGCTGCTGCCGAATTCCCCGACGCGCAGGAAGGCATTCCCGTCGAGATCATCACCGACAACCAGTTCTCGCAAATCACCAAGGGCGAGAAGACCGCCAAGGCCGTGACGCCGGATCAGAAGCCTCGCGCCGACCGCGTCGCCGACAAGGCCGAGCTGCGTGAGGCCGGGGAAGAGAAGCGCGATACGCCCGCCCCGCCCAAGCGCCCCGAAGACATGAAGGTCGCCGAAGAGGCCGCTGCGGCTCAGGCTGCGGCTGCCGCAAAGGCTGAAGAACAGGCCAAGGCGGAGGCGGCAGCAAAGGCCGCCGCCGCGGCGAAGGCTCAGGCCGAGGCCAAGGCTGAAGCCGAGAAAAAAGCTGTCGAGAAGGCGGAAGCCGAAGCCATCGAGAAAGCCAAGGCTGCCGAACAGGCCAAGGCTGAGGCGGAAGCCAAGGCCCGCGCCGAAGCGAAAGCGAAAGCAGACGCTGAAGCTGAGGCCAAGCGCGTTGCCGAGGCAAAGGCCAAAGCCAAGGAAGAGGCAGAAGCGAAAGCCAAAGCGGAGGCCGAGGCCAAGAAGGTCGCCGAAGCAAAGGCCAAGGCCGAAGCAGAAGCCAAGGCGCGCAAGGAAGCCCAGGTCGCCAAGAATCTCGACATGGGCGATCTCAAGCAGTTCCTCGACAACAAGCAGAAGAGCCAATCCAGCGGCGCGACCGGATCCGAGGTGCAGAAGACTGCATCGCTTGGTACGCAGACCGGCAATTCCGCGAAGCTGAACCCGAGCATGCGCGATGGCCTCATCGGTCTCCTGCAGGATCAGATGCGCCAGTGCTACACAGTGCCGATCAGCGCATCGGGCGGTGAAGTCACGCCTCCTGTCCTCGACATCAGGCTCAGCGCGGACGGCTCCCTGGCCGCGCAGCCGACCATCGCAGCTTCCGGCAATTCATCGACGGATCGCGCGGTTGCCGATGCGGCTCTTCGTGCCGTGCGGCGTTGCGCTCCCTACAAGATCCCCGCGTCGTACGCTCCGTACTTCAATGACTGGAAACATCTGAACGTCGGCTTCGATGTCTCCTGATCTTAAAGCCCATCATGCTTGAGATATGACCCTTATGATCACTCGCCTTGTCTCTCGTCTTCTTGTCGCCCTTGCCGTCATCGTTCCGATGGCGGCGCTGGCTCCGGCTGCGCATGCGCAGTTGTCGTTCCGCGTCGGCCCCGGCGGTCAGTTCCAGCCGATGCCGATCGCCATCGCCGATTTCTCCGGTGAGGGCGATCTCGGCCAGCGCGTGTCCGGCATCATCGGCAACAATCTGCAGCGCTCGGGCTATTTCATGCCGCTCGACAAGGCGCGCTTCCCGGAGCGTCCTTCGTTCGATGCGGCTCCGCGTTTCGACGCCTGGAAGATGGCGGGCGCGCAGGCTCTCGTCACCGGCCGCGTCTCGCGCGATCCTTCGGGCCGCCTGCGCGCCGAGTTCCGCCTGTGGGACATCGAGACCGGCCAGCAGCTGACGGGTCAGCAATATGTGACGGACGCCAATTTCTGGCGCCGCGTCGGGCACATCATTTCGGACGCAGTCTACACCAAGATCACGGGCTTTGGCGGCTTCTTCGACACGCGCGTCGTGTTCGTGGATGAATCCGGCCCCAAGGAGAACCGCCGCAAGCGCCTCGCCATCATGGATCAGGACGGCGCGAATGTGCGCTATCTGACTCAAGGCGAGAACACCGTCGTCGCGCCGCGTTATTCGCCGGTGACGCAGGAAATCGCCTTCATGTCGCAGACGGAGGGCCAGCAGCCGCGCGTGCAGGTCATCAATCTCGAAACCGGATCGCGCCAGGTCGTCGGCAACTTCCCCGACATGACGTCGTCTCCGCGCTTCGGGCCTGACGGCCAGCGCATCGTCATGAGCCTTCAGCAGGGCGGCAACGCCAACATCTTCATGATGAACTTAGGCTCGCAGGCCACCACGCGCCTGACCTCGACTGGCGCCATCGACACCTCGCCGTCGTTCTCGCCGGATGGTTCGAAGATCGTGTTCGAGAGCGACCGCGGCGGCAAGCAGCAGCTTTACGTGATGGGCGTCGACGGCTCGAACCAGACGCGGATCTCGTTCGGCGACGGCTCCTATTCGCAGCCGGCCTGGTCGCCGCGCGGCGATTACATCGCCTTCACCAAGCAGCATTCCGGCGGCTTTGCCATCGGCATCATGAAGCCGGATGGTTCGGGCGAGCGCATCCTGACGGAGGGCTTCCACAACGAGAGCCCGGTCTGGGCGCCCAACGGCCAGTACATCATCTTCTTCCGCGATCCCGGCGGCCAGTCGGGCGGCAAGCTCTACATGGTCGACATCACCGGCCGCGTGGAGCAGCCCGTACCGACCCCGTCCTTCGCATCGGACCCGACCTGGTCTCCGCTGCTCAGCGAGGCAAAGCAGTAAGGTTGAAAAGGGCGCTTCGAGCGCCCTTTTTCGGTGTGGCGGCGGTTCCACCACACGTCATCACCGGCCTTGTGCCGGTGATCCCGATTGTTTGAGGCGTAGCGCTCTTCGGATCGGGATGGCCGGGACAAGCCCGGCCATGACACGAGGATAATATCAAGCCCGCAGCGAAGCGCCTCTCACGAAGTCGTCCTTGTGGCTGCGCAGCTTGAAGGCGAGGACGACGAGCGCGATGCCGAAGAACATCGCATAGGCGCCGAGCCACCAGGTGAGCACCACGGCGCCGAGGAGCGGCGCGACCAGAAGCGCCACGCCGAACAGCACGGATACGATGCCGCTGAAGACGAGCCAGCCGCGCCCGTATTCCGGGTTCAGCCTGAAGGCCGCGACGATCATCAGGACACCGGTGACGAGCGACCAGACCGCGAGCAGCATGATGAAGAATACGATGGTCAGGCCCGGCATGAGGAAGGCGATGACGCCGACCAGGATGTTGAGGATGCCCTCGAGGATCAAAAGACCCCAGCGCTGGTTGTTGGAGGCGGCGCGGATGCCGGAGACGATGCCGAACACGCCGTCCACCAGCATGTAGGCCGAGAAGAAGATCGCGAAGGACAGGAGCGTCGCGCCGGGCCAGAAGAACGCGATCAGCGCGAAGATGATGGCGAAGACGCCGCGCAAAGCCACGGCCCACCAGTTCTGCGCGAGAAGCGCGCTCATCGCCTCGACGCGGTCGTGAGTGCCCAAAGGAGGGCTGGAAGTTCCGGTGGCCATCGTCGTCTCCTTGGGTTCGGGCTTCGATGATGAAGGTACCGACGCAAGTAGAAACCCGGCGGAAAATGTCCATTACCCGCCGGGGGTAGCCTCCGTTTCCTTCTTTTTGTGCAGCCGCCGGCGCAGCTGGAGCTTGCGCCGCCGCAGGCGCACGCGCCGCTTCAGGCGGAAGGCGCGGATCAGCAGGGCGAGGCCGAACCAGACGAGGCCGATGACGATGGGCGAGATGATGAGCACGGGAAACACCGTGATCAGAGCCGCCAGTGCCAGCAGCACGAAGCCGATGATGGCGATGCTGCCAGCCTCGGTCGCCGTGAGCGAGCGTGAGCCCATGGCCTTGCCGATGCTGCTCGACAAAGCCAGCGCGCCGGCGGCAATGCGGCGCACGCCGCCGCGCTTGAAGCGGCGGTCCCGCCGCGAGCGCATGCGCTTGGCCTGACGGCGTCTCGATTGCCAGCCGGGAACGATCTCGGTGGCGTTGGCGAGATCCTCCAGATACATCGCCTCCATGGCTTCGGCGAAGCCGGAATCCTCCACCACCACGTCGAGTTCCCAATTGGTGGCCCAGCTTGCGATGTTGAGATTGGTGGATCCCACTCGCGCCCAGCGCCCGTCCACCACGGCGGTTTTCGCGTGGAGCATGGAGCCGTTCCATTCATAGACGCGGATGCCTGCCTCGATGAGGGAGCGATAGCCCGCGCGCACCACGGGCTGGAGCGCGGGCACGTCGCTCGATCCCGGCACGAGAAGGCGCACGTCCACCCCATCGCGCGCGGCTTCGCCCAGGGCCTGCACATAGGATGTGGTGGCGACGAAATAAGCGTCGGTGAGCCAGAGATTGCGTTGGGCGGTGGCCGCGATGAACTGGTCCACACGGTAGGTACGGAGCATGCCCGGCTCGCCGCTGATCAGCCGCGCCGCCATGGTGCCGACAGGCGCGATCCCGTCCGCGTCCGGCAGCTCGGATTTCGGAATGGGCTTCATGCCCGCCAGCACCCAGCTCTCGGCGAAAGCCGCATCGAGATCGGCGACGACCGGGCCTTCGAGGGAAATTCCCGTGTCGCGCCACGGCTCAGATTCCTTGCCGCCGGTCCAGCTGTCGGAAACGCAGAGCCCTGAGACGAATCCGATGCGGCCGTCCACGGTGATCAGCTTGCGATGGTTGCGCCGGATCCAGAACGGGTCGGTGATGCGCGGCGGGTTGAACACGCGCGCCTCGACGCCCGCCTCCCGCAGGCGCCGCCAGAAGGGGGGGAGGGCGCGAAAGGAGGAGCCGAGCCAGTCATAGAGCACGCGCACCTTCACGCCCGCTTGCGCGCGCTCCATGAGCACCTCGGCGAAGCGCCGCCCGGTCTCGTCATCGGCGATGATGAAGTTCTCGAAATGAACGACTCTCTCTGCTGCCCGGATCGCCTCGATCCAGGCCGGGTAGTTCTCCTTGGAGTCGCGAAGCAGGGTGATGGCATTGCCCAGGCGCAGGTCGCTGTCGGCGATGCGCGAGAAGGCGCGCTCCATGCGCAGGTCGTCCAACGCGGCGCGATAAGGGAGAACCGAGGGACCCGGCTGATTCGTGAGGAGATTCATGTCCGTTCAACGCATGAGCTGGGCATAAGGCGTCAGTTTGCTGCCAAGATTCGTGGGACTCCGATGGAGAGGTAGGACTGCAACGCTGAATCGCCAGGGGGATTCGCTGATCATCCAGGCAAGAAAGGGCATGGCGCTTATTCCCTCCCGCAAGAGGGAGGGAAAACGTGCTGTGCCTGTGGCTAAGCAGCATCGCTAAGCAAAAAATCTTATGGATGCCGCGCGGCGGGTTTTTGCTCTGAAGACCATCAAAACCCTGGGATTTCTGGTTAATAAACGGAGTTTCGCCTTCGCAATACCCGTTCACCTTTGATTTACCTTAACGCGAACTTCCACAACTTGGCCATAATTGAACCTGATCCGGCATCGTCTCTTAAGGTTGACGGAACCCTCCCTTAACCATCCGCCCGATATAAAAACCACAACGTTCGGCAAACGTATGTGTAAGGAGTAATGCCATGATGACGCTGCGCGCCGTCAAATTCGCCGCCGCTATGGTTCTCGCCCTGGGAGCGGCCGCCTGTTCTTCCAATAAAGACGGCATGGCCGATGGGTCCGGCGGCTTCGGCGCCGGCGGCGCCGCCACGCCTGGCAGTGCCCAGGACTTCGTCGTCAATGTCGGCGACCGGGTGTTCTTCGAGACGGACCAGACCGATCTCAACCCGACCGCCGTTGCCACCCTCGACAAGCAGTCCCAGTGGCTGCAGCGCTATCCGAACTACACCTTCATCATCGAAGGCCATGCGGACGAGCGCGGCACCCGCGAGTACAACTTCTCGCTCTCGGCGCGCCGCGCCCAGAACGTGCGCGACTACCTCGTCTCGCGCGGCATCAATGCCTCGCGCTTCCGGGTTGTTTCGTACGGCAAGGAGCGCCCGGTCGCGGTCTGCAACGACATCTCGTGCTGGTCGCAGAACCGCCGCGCGGTCACCGTTCTCGGTGGTGGTGCAGGCGCGTAAACGTCTAGCCACAGTTTCGTGAAACCCAGAAGCGCCGCCACATTATCGCCGTGGCGGCGCTTTTGTGTTATCGGCACGGTCGTTTGAGGCCTCATACGGTACCCAGCATGTTTCGACGCTTATTTGTCTTTTTCGCCTTGGCTTTCGCTTTGGCCGCTCCCGCCGCTGCGCAGGATGCCGCCGACGCCATCGTCCGCATCAACCGGCTCGAGAGCCAGATGCGGCAGTTGTCGGGCCAGATCGAGCAGCTCCAGTTCGAGAACCGCCAGCTCAAGGATCAGGTCCGGAAGTTCCAGGAAGACGTGGAATTCCGCTTCCAGGAGAATTCCGGCCGCGGCGGCTCCCGTCCCCCGGCGGCGACCCCGTCCCGCCCGGCCCAGCCGCAGGCGCAGCCCCAACCCCAACCTCAACCCCAGGCTCCGCAGCGGCGCAGCGATCTGTTCGATCCGTCGCAGGCCCCCAATGCCCCGGGCGCTCCGCGCCCGCTGGGCGCAACGCCGCCCTCCGCCCCGCTCGCCATGGAGGAGGGGGAGCCCATGGATGCTCCCGACCATCAGGCAGGCGGCATTGGTGAACTGATCGAGCAGGACGAGTTCGCTGAGGCGCCCGTTCAGGGCGGCCCTTCGGCCATGCCGATCCCGCAGGGCGCACTGCCTCTGCAAGGCACGCCTCCCGCCCGCACTGCGCCGAGCGTGGCCGCCACCAGCGTCACCAGCCCCCGCGCGGATTTCGATGCGGCCTATGCATCCTTCAGCCAGAAGCAGTACGATCAGGCCGAGATGGGCTTCCGCCGCTTCCTGCAGTCGAACCCCCGCGACCGGCTGGTGCCCGAAGCCACGTTCTGGCTCGGCGAGACCTATCTCCAGCGCGGCCGTCACCGCGAAGCCGCGGAGCAGTTCCTGAACGTATCCTCCGACCATCCCGATGCCGCGAAGGCCCCCGATGCGTTGCTGCGTCTCGGCATGGCCCTCAACGGCATGGGCGCCCGCGACCGGGCCTGCGCCGTCTTCGCCGAGCTCGACCGCAAATACCCCCAGGCTTCCGCCAGTGTGCGCCAGGGCTCCGAGCGCGAGCAGAAGCGCATCAAGTGCAGCTGACGGCTTGAAGTCGAGCACCCGCCCGTGGCCGCTCCTTCATCCCCTGCCGATTCAGCCCTGGACGCCGATCCGGGGCATCTTTTTTCTGGATTGAGTGATGCCAAGGGCATTGTCGCCGCCGTTTCCGGCGGGCCGGATTCCATCGCCCTCATGCATCTGCTCGCCCGTTGGGATATCCCCACCCGCCCGCCGATCCTGATCACCACCGTGGATCATGGCCTGCGTCCCGAAGCCGCCGAGGAGGCGGCTTTCGTGGGCCGGGAGGCGGCGGCACTCGGCTTTTCCCATCGCATTTTCACCTGGACCGGCGAGAAGCCGCAGACCGGATTGCAGGAAGCCGCCCGTGAGGCGCGCTATCGCCTGCTCGTCCAATGCGCGAAGGAGGCAGGAGCCTCCCATCTTCTCACCGCCCATACCCAGGACGACCAGGCCGAGACGATCATGATGCGCCTCGCCCGAGGCTCCGGCCTGAAGGGCCTGGCCGGGATGCGCCGTGAGCGCGACCGGGATGGGATAATCCACGCAAGGCCCCTTCTCGACCTGCCGAAGGCGGCGCTGCTGGACCTGTGCCGCGAGAACGGCTGGCCCTTCATCACCGACCCGTCCAACGCCAATGAGCGCTTCGCCCGTGTGCGCTGGCGCAGGCTGCTGCCGCTTCTCGCCGAGGAAGGTCTCACCGCCGCCCGTCTTGCCCGCCTCGCGGAGCGTGCGGCCCAGGCCGACGAGGCGCTGGAGGCCAAGGCGCGGCAGGCATTGGCGGAAGCGAGGCCGATAGAGGATGAGAAGAGCCTCTCCTTCAACGCCGCCTGCCTCGCCGATGAGCCTTTCGAGATCGCCCTTCGCGTGCTGGCCCAGGCGCTGGAGCGGATCGGCCTGCCCCTCGATAATGCCCGCCTTGCCCGCCTGGAAACAGGCGTCGAGCGATTGGGCCATGCGCTCCGCACAGGGGAGGGGCTTCGGATGACCCTGGCAGGGGCGCTGATCGATCTCGACCGCACCGGGCGCCTCGTCTTGAGCCCTGAGCCGCCCAGATCACGAGGTCGTTAGCCAATTCTCTTAGCCAATCCCTCTGGATCATGCCCCATGTGCGCCGCATTCCCTTGGCAAGGACAATGGGTGTGCCTACATTGAGTTTAACCGCACGGGGACGCCGATCCCTATTCCCTGTGCTTCATCTCCCTCTGGGGCAGAACCTGATCAAATGAATTCAAATTTCCGCAACTTCGCCTTGTGGGTTGTCATTTTCCTCCTGGTCCTGGCGCTCGTGACCCTTTTCCAGAGCCCGGGCCAGCGGGGCGGCGGCAGCGATATCGCCTATAGCCAGCTTCTCAGCGAGGCCGATGCCGGACGCATTACCAGCGTCATCATCTCCGGTCCGGAGATCAGCGGCACCTATGCCAGCGGCGGCAACTTTACGTCCTATGCGCCTTACGATCCCAACCTGGTGACGAAGCTGCAGCAGAAGGGGGTGCAGATCACCGCCCGTCCGCAGTCGGATTCCACCCCCTGGTTCATCGCGGTCCTCATGAACATCCTTCCCATCGCGCTGTTCATCGGCGCCTGGGTGTTCCTGTCGCGCCAGATGCAGAACGGGGCTGGCCGCGCCATGGGGTTCGGCAAGTCCAAGGCGAAGCTCCTCACGGAGGCCCATGGCCGCGTGACCTTCGACGACGTGGCCGGTATCGACGAGGCCAAGGAAGACCTGCAGGAGGTCGTGGAGTTCCTGCGCGATCCGCAGAAATTCCAGCGCCTCGGCGGCCGCATCCCGCGCGGCGTGCTGCTCGTCGGTCCTCCCGGCACCGGTAAGACCCTGACCGCCCGCGCGGTAGCGGGTGAGGCCAACGTGCCGTTCTTCACCATCTCCGGTTCGGACTTCGTCGAGATGTTCGTCGGCGTCGGCGCCAGCCGCGTCCGCGACATGTTCGAGCAGGCGAAGAAAAACTCGCCCTGCATCATCTTCATCGACGAAATCGACGCGGTCGGCCGTCATCGCGGCGCCGGTCTCGGCGGCGGCAACGACGAGCGTGAACAGACCCTCAACCAGCTCCTCGTGGAGATGGACGGCTTCGAGGCCAACGAGGGTGTCATCATCATCGCGGCCACCAACCGCCCCGACGTGCTCGATCCGGCGCTGCTGCGTCCGGGCCGCTTCGACCGTCAGATCGTGGTGCCGAACCCGGATGTCATGGGCCGTGAGAAGATCCTGCGCGTTCACGTGCGCAAGGTTCCGCTTGCTCCCGATGTGGACCTGAGGGTGATCGCCCGCGGCACGCCCGGTTTCTCTGGTGCCGATCTCATGAACCTCGTCAACGAGGCGGCCTTGCTCGCGGCCCGTCGCGGCAAGCGCATCGTGACGATGAAGGAGTTCGAGGACGCCAAGGACAAGGTGATGATGGGTGCGGAGCGCCGTACGCTCGTCATGACCGACGACGAGAAGCGCCTGACCGCCTATCACGAGGCCGGCCACGCCGTGGTCGCCCTCAACGTTCCGGCCACCGACCCGGTGCACAAGGCCACCATCATCCCGCGCGGTCGTGCGCTGGGCATGGTGATGCAGCTGCCGGAGCGCGACAAGCTGTCCATGAGCTACGAGCAGATGACCTCGCGTCTCGCCATCATGATGGGCGGCCGCATTGCCGAGGAGATGATCTTCGGCAAGGAGAAGGTCACTTCCGGTGCGCAGTCGGATATCGAGCAGGCCACGCGTCTTGCCCGCATGATGGTCACCAAGTGGGGCTTCTCGCCCGAACTCGGCACCGTCGCTTACGGCGAGAACCAGGACGAGGTGTTCCTGGGCATGTCCATGGGACGCACGCAGAACATCTCCGAGGCGACCTCCCAGAAGATCGACTCCGAGGTTCGCCGTCTCGTGGAGGGCGGCCTCATCGATGCTCGCCGCATTCTCACCGAGAAGGAGCATGAACTCGAGGCTCTGGCGCGTGGACTTCTGGAATACGAGACCTTGTCGGGCGACGAGATCCGCAACCTGCTCGACGGCCAGCCGCCGGTGCGCGATGCGGGTGGCGATCCGGTGACCCCGGCGCGCGGCTCCGCCGTTCCCAACACGCGTCCCGGCCGTCCCCGGGAGAGCGATGGGGGCATGGAGCCCCAGCCGCAGGCTTAAAAGCCGGTCATAGGAATGAGTTTGGAACGCTCGCTTCGGCGAGCGTTCTTTTTTGTTTACCTGAAGCTTCTACCTTCCCTTTTCAGAATTCGACTCGGCGCCTTGTAATATTCGCTTATTTCTTGTGATGAGCCGAACCGGCCCGAAGTCTTGACCCTGATGGAAGAGGTTGCTTTGACAAAAGCAAAGCGCAAAGTCGCGCAAGGGAATGGGGAGACTAAACCCATGCGGAAATACTTCGGGACCGACGGCATCCGGGGACGGGCCAACGGCGTCATCACGCCGGACCTCGCCTTGAAGGTCGGGCAGGCCGCAGGCCTCATGTTCCAGCAGAACGGCGATTATCGCCACCGGGTGGTCATCGGCAAGGATACGCGCCTGTCCGGCTACATGATCGAATACGCGCTCGTCGCGGGCTTCACCTCGGTGGGCATGGATGTGCTGCTGCTCGGCCCCATGCCGACGCCGGCGGTGGCCATGCTCACGCGCTCCTTGCGCTGCGACCTCGGCGTCATGATCTCCGCTTCGCACAACCCCTACGAAGATAACGGCATCAAGCTGTTCGGGCCCGACGGGTTCAAGCTCAACGATGAGACGGAGCTGGCAATCGAGGCGCTCATCGACGGCGATCTCACGCCGCGTCTTTCAGGCTCCGCTGCATTGGGCCGCGCCAAGCGCATCGAGAGCGTCCATGCCCGCTACATCGAATTCGCCAAGCGCACCCTGCCGCGTCAGATCGATCTGGAGGGCATGCGCGTCGTGCTCGATTGCGCCAACGGCGCCGGCTACAAGGTCGCGCCCGAGACCTTGTGGGAACTCGGCGCCGAGGTGGTGAGCATCGGCGTGGAGCCCAACGGTTTCAACATCAATCACGAGGTCGGCTCTACCGCGCCCGAGGCGCTGATCCACAAGGTGCGGGAGCTGCGCGCCGATGTGGGCATCGCGCTCGACGGCGATGCGGACCGCGTGCTGATCGTGGACGAGAAGGGCCAGAAGGTCGACGGCGACCAGCTCATGGGCGTCATCGCCCGTTCCTGGAAGGAAGACGGACGCCTCGCGCAGCCCGGCGTCGTTGCGACGATCATGTCCAATCTCGGCCTCGAGCGCTATCTCGGTGACATGGGCCTCAATCTCGTGCGCACGGCGGTTGGTGACCGCTACGTGCTCGAGCATATGCGCGCCCACGGCTACAATCTCGGCGGCGAGCAATCGGGTCATATCATCATGTCCGATTACACGACGACGGGCGACGGCCTCGTCGCGGCGCTTCAGCTGCTCGCCGTGGTGAAGAGCATGGGCAAGACCGTGTCAGAGGTTTGCCACTGCTTCGAGCCTCTGCCGCAGATTCTCAAGAACGTGCGTTACAAATCCGGCAAGCCCTTGCAGGAAGCGACCGTCGTCAAGGCCATCGAAGCCGGGCGCGAAAAACTCGGCGCCTCCGGCCGCCTCGTTATCCGCCCCTCCGGCACCGAGCCGGTGATCCGCGTGATGGGCGAGGGCGACAACGCCGATCTCGTCACGCAGGTGGTGGACGACGTGGTGGATGCGGTGACGCAGGCTGCATCGAAGGCTGCTGCGTAAGTTCAGCGCTTCTGATCGAGCAAACAAAAACCCCGGCATCACTGCCGGGGTTTTTGTTTATGTCGATTACTCCGCCGGATAAGCCGGTGGTTCTGGGCGAGGATGGATGTCCTCGCCATGAGGGACTTGGCCGGTCTCAGCGCGCAGCTTAGCAAGCATGTCGCCCACGTAAGTGGCGGGCTTGGTGTAGCCGCCGAGGAGCAGGTAGATCGACGGCACCACCAGCATGGTGAGCATGGTCGAGACGGTGACGCCGCCGACGATCACCGAGCCGATGGCGTTGCGCGCTTCCGCGCCTGCACCCGTGGACCAGGCGAGCGGGACCGCGCCGCCGATCATGGCGATCGAGGTCATCAGGATCGGCCGCAGGCGCATCACGGATGCTTCGAGCACCGCATCGTAGACCGAGTATCCGCGCTCGCGCAGCTGGTTGGAGAACTCGACGATCAGGATGCCGTTTTTCGTCATCAGACCGATGAGCAGGATCATGCCGATCTGGCTGTAGATGTTGAGCGTCTGCCCGGTCACGAACAAGGCCAGCAATCCGCCCGTCACCGCGAGCGGCACGGTGAGCATGATGATGAACGGGTTGATCCAGCTTTCGAACTGCGCCGCCAGCACCAGAAACACCACGAGCAGCGCCATGGCGAAGGTCACGTAGATCGCGCCGGTGGAGTCGAGGAAGTCCTTGGACTGGCCGTTATAGCCGATGCGCACTTCAGCCGGCAGGTTATCGCGCACGATCTGCTGCAGGATATCCAGGCCCTCGCCGATGGAGACGCCCGGCGCGAGGCCGGATTGAATCGTGATCGAGCGCAGGCGGTCGAACCGGTTCAAGGCCTGGGGTGCCGCGGATTCCGTCAGGCTCACGAAAGAGGAGAGGGGAACGAGCTCGCCATTGGCGGCGCGCACGAAGGTGTTGGTGAGGTCGTTGGGCGTCGCGCGGTCCTGCGCACGGGCGCGCATGATCACCGGATATTCGTCGCCACGGCTGACGAAGGTCGAGACTTCCGTCTCGCCGAACATCAATTGCAGCGTGCTGCCGATATCCTGCACCGAGACGCCGAGATCGGCGGCGCGCTGGCGGTCGATCTGCACGCGGATGTCGGGCTGCGACTCGCGGTAATTGGAGTCCATGTTGACGAACTTGCCCGTCTCCTGGGCTTTCTGCATGACCGTGTCGCGCCAGCCGCGGATCGTATCGTAATCGGGGCCGCCGAGCACGAACTGGATCGGCTGGCCGAAGCCGCCCGCGCCGCCGAAGGCCGGCGGGTTGACCACCGATGCGCGCGCGCCGGGGAAGTTCGACACCTTCGGCGTCATCTGACGCACGATGTCCTGCTGGCTCTGCGTCCGCTCCTCCCAGGGAACGAGGCGCACGATCACGATACCCTCGTTGACGGGGGAGGGGCGCGAGAAGCCGGGAGCGACCTGGCTCAGCATGGAGGCGACGAGGCCCTGCTCCTGAAGGGGCAGAAGAGCCTTCTCCACTTCCTTCACCCGGTCGCGGGTATAATCGAGGCTGGCCCCCTCCGGGGCCTGGAGGCGCACGATGATCGCGCCGCGATCTTCCGTCGGAGCGAATTCCTTCGGCAGAGACTGGAACAGGCCGTAGGCCGAAAGCGACACCAGGAAGCCGACGGAGAGAATGACCAGCGGGATGCGTAAGGCCCGCGAGAGAAGCCAGCGATAGCCGTTGTTCATCTTCTGGAATACCGGCTCGGTCATGCGCTGGATGCGGCCATGCGCCGGCACCATCAGTTTTGAGCACATCATCGGCGTCAGCGTGCGCGCCACGACACCGGAGAAGAAGATGGCGGCGGCGAGCGTGATGCCGAATTCGCGGAAGAGCTTGCCGGTGTTGCCGGTCATGAAGGCGAGCGGCACGAACACGGCCATGAGCGTGGCGGTTGTCGCGATCACCGCGAAGCCGATTTCGCGCGCGCCGTCGAAGGAGGCGAGCAGCGGCGGCTGCCCTTCCTCGATGCGGCGGTGCACGTTCTCGATCTCCACGATGGCATCGTCCACGACGATGCCGATGGCGAGCACGATGGCGAGCAGCGTCAGCACGTTGATGGATGCGCCGAAGAACGCCATGACCATGAAGGCCGCGGTGATCGAGACCGGGATCGCCACCATGGCGACGATGGTGGAGCGCCAGTCGCGCAGGAAGACCAGGATGACCAGAATGACGAGCGCAACGCCTTCCAGAAGCGTCTTGAGAACGCCGTTGATGGAGGCGCGGATGAACTGGCTCTCGTCATAGGCGACTTCCGCCACGGTGCCGGGCGGCAGTGAGCTTTTCAGCTCCTCCAGTTCCTTGCGCACGCCATCGACGACGGCGAGCGTGTTGGCGGTGGACTGGCGCACGACGCCCATGCCGATGGCGGTCTCGCCCGATTGATAGAACTCGAAGCGCGTATCTTCGGGGCCGACCTCGACCTGCGCCACTTCGCCGAGACGAACCAGATAGCCGTTCTTGTTGGTGACGATCACCTGCTGGAACTGCTCGGGCGTGGCGAGGCGGGAATCCGTCTTGACGGTGAATTCACGCTGGCTGGACTCGATGCGTCCGCCGGGAAGCTCCACATTCTGGCGCTTGATGGCGGTCTCGAGGTCCTGCACCGTAAGGCCGCGCGCGGCCAGTGCCGGACGGTCGACCCAGATGCGCATGGCGAAGCGCCGCTCGCCGCTCAAGTTGACGTTGGCGACGCCCGGCACGGTGGACAGGCGGTCCACATAGACGCGCTTGAGAAAGTCGCTGAGTTCGAGCGCGTCGAGGGTGGTGGAGGTCACGCCCACCCACAGGATGGCCGAGGCATTTGCATCGACTTTGCGCACCACCGGCGTTTCGGCGCCGTCCGGCAAGCGTCCGGTAACGCGGGACACGGCATCGCGCACGTCGGATGTCGCGGCTTCCGGCTCGCGGGAGACCTCGAACTCGATGGAAACCGACGAGCGGTCGTTCTGGCTCTGCGACGTGATCTGGCGGATGCCTTCGATACCCGCGATAGCGCCCTCGATGATCTCCGTCACGCGGCTCTCGATCACCTCGTTCGAGGCGCCGCGATAAATGGTGGAGACCGAGACGACAGGGCGGTCGACCTGCGGATATTCGCGAACCGGCAGGTTCATGAGCGATGCAAGGCCGCCCACGATCAGCAGCAGGCTGACCACGACAGCGAAGACGGGACGGCGAATGAAGAGGTCGGAAACCTGCATGGCGATTAAAGCTCTTGAAGCCTATCGTTTGACAAAAATTCTCCCGCCGGAGCGGGAGAACAAATTACTTCGCCTCGGCAGCCTGCGCGCTGCCGATGGCCTGCGGCACGTTCAGGGATGAGCGCGACGGTTGTTGCCTGTTATTGGCAGCGGGAGCGTTGTTCTGCGCCGGGCCTGAGCCCAGCGGGCGGGCGATGACCTCGGCGCCGGGGCGCACGCGCTGCACGCCGAGAATGACGATGGTCTCGCCGGCCTTCAAACCCTCAATCACCTCGACCTTGCCGCCCTGGCGCTGGCCGATGGTGATGACGCGGCGCTCCACCTTGCCGTCCTTCACCGGATAGACGAGGTGGCGCAGGCCCTCGCTGACGATGGCCTCTTCCGGCACCACGACCGCGTCGTCCTTGTTCGAAACTTCGAGCGCGACGGACAGGAACATGCCGGGCTTCAGGGCCTCGTCGGCGTTGTCGAACTCGGCCGTCAGACGCGCGGTGCGCGTCGTCTGGTCGACGCGGGGATCGATGGTCGCGACGGTGCCCTTGAAGGTGCGGTCGCGATAAGCCGCCGAGGTGGCGTTGACAGTCTGGCCCGGCTTGAGACGGCCCAGGAGATTCTCCGGCACCGCGAAGTCGAGGCGGACCTTGGAGAGATCGTCGAGGGAGGTGATGCGAGTGCCGGGGGCGACATAGGCGCCGAGCGAGACGGAGCGGGTGCCGACGCGGCCGGGGAAGGGGGCGCGGATCATCAGGTCTTCGAGCCGGGCTTCGGCTGCCTTGCGCTGTGCCTGGGCGGAGGCGATGGACCCTTCGAGCGACTTTATCTGGGCCGTCAGGTCATCGACCTGGGCGCCGGTGCCGGCGCCGGTGCGGTTCAGGGCCTGGGCGCGCTCCAGCTTGATGGCGACTTCGTTGCGAAGCGCCTGGGCGCGTCCGGCTTCCGCAATGGCCTGCTCGATCTCGGCGCGCCGTTCGGCGGCGTCGAACTCGACCAGCATGTCGCCGGCCTTGACCTGCTGGCCTTCATTGAAGCCGATCTGGCCCACGATGCCCGCGACCTTCGCGGTCACGGTAATCGATTCATAGGCACGCACCGTGCCGACCGATTCCCGAACCTCGACGATGCGTCCGGTCTTGACCGTATCGACCTCGACCGTTGCAGGGCCGGCAGGCCCGCGTCCGCGCTGCGCGCCGGGAGCGCCTGCCTGGCCGGAGGACGGACTGAAGGAGGCGCCGATCACAGGCAGATTGGCCAGGTAACCGCCCTGATAGGCGTACCAGCCGCCAAAGCCTGCCGCCCCCAGCAACGCTATGACCGCGAGTTGACCGGACACACGCATGCTCGCTCCTTGAACTTTCGAAGTCTTCTTCAGTCACATTGATGTGGTGAGAACCTAACACACCATAGGTCAGGCCTTGTGACTATAACGCACGAAGCACGATGTTTTGTATTACGATTTTGTAATCTCGGTGCTTTTCTTGCTGCCTAACCTTGCGGCAATTGCCTTGACCGTAGGCGGCTCTTCCGCCATACCGGTCGGCGGGACACCTCTCCCCACCGAGAGGCGCCCATCTGTAAGGATGGACTAACATGACAGACCTGCCCAATGCGCGTCCTCGCGCGCCTTTCTTCTCGTCCGGCCCCTGCGCGAAGCGCCCCGGATGGTCCCTAGCAAATCTGAAAACCGAATCTCTCGGCCGCTCGCATCGCGCCAAGCTCGGCAAGGCGCGCCTGAAGCTCGCCATCGACCTCACCCGTGAGGTTCTGGATGTGCCGGCCGATTACCGCATCGGCATCGTGCCCGCCTCCGATACCGGCGCCGTCGAGATGGTGCTGTGGTCGATGCTGGGCGCTCGCCCCGTCGACATGCTGGCCTGGGAAAGCTTCGGCGAGGGCTGGGTCACGGACGTGGTCAAGCAGCTCAAGCTTGACGATGCCCGCGTGATCACTGCGCCCTACGGCGAGCTGCCCGATCTCTCGCAGGTCGATACGAAAAATCGCGACGTGGTCTTCACCTGGAACGGTACCACCTCCGGCGTGCGCGTGCCGAATGCGGATTGGATCGCTGCCGACCGTGAAGGCCTGACCATCTGCGATGCGACATCCGCCGCCTTCGCGCAGAAGCTCGACTTTGCGAAGCTCGATGTGGTCACCTTCTCCTGGCAAAAAGTGCTCGGTGGTGAAGCTGCCCACGGCATGCTCATCCTCTCGCCGCGCGCGGTGGAGCGGCTTGAGAGCTACAAGCCCGCTTGGCCGCTGCCGAAGATCTTCCGCATGACGAAAGGCGGCAAGCTCATCGAGGGCATCTTCGAGGGCGAGACCATCAACACTCCGTCCATGCTGGCGGTCGAGGATTACATCGACGCGCTCGAATGGGCGAAGTCCATCGGCGGACTGAACGCGCTCGTCGCGAAAGCCGATGCCAACGCCAAGGTCATCCTCGACTGGGTCGAGAAGACCCCGTGGGTCGCCAACCTTGCGAAGGTACCGGAAACCGCTTCCAACACCAGCGTGTGCCTCGTCATCGCCGACGCGGACGTTGTGGGACTAGGCCCCGAGGCTGTTGCGCAGGTCGCCAAGGGCATCACCGCCGCGCTTGACAAGGAGGGCGTGGCCCTCGACATCGGCGCCTATCGCGATGCGCCTCCCGGCCTTCGCATCTGGTGCGGCGCGACGGTGGAGCAATCCGATCTCGAAGCCCTGACGCCCTGGCTCGACTGGGCCTTCGTGCAAGAAAAGGCGAAGCTCGCGAAAGCGGCATAGCGCTCTTTACCCTCCCCTTGAGGGGGAGGGTCGACGCCCGTAGGGCGGCGGGGTGGGGTGGGAAGCACCGCCCGTCATCGTCGCCCTCGGACAAAACGCACAGCCAATCAACCCGACTGCGCCGTTCACTCCACCCCGGCTCTTCGAGCCGACCCTCCCTCTCAAGGGGAGGGTGTGACAGCGGCAAACAACAGGTGCACCATGCCCGCTCCCCGCGTACTCATTTCCGACGCTCTCTCCCCCGCTGCCGTGCAGATCTTCAAGGATCGCGGCATCGAGGTCGATTTCCAGCCCGATCTCGGCAAGGACAAAGAGAAGCTCGCTGCCATCATCGGCAATTATGACGGCCTCGCGATCCGCTCCGCCACCAAGGTGACGGCGAAAATTCTCGAACAGGCGACAAACCTGAAGGTCATCGGCCGCGCCGGCATCGGCGTGGACAATGTCGAGATTCCCGCCGCCACGGCGAAGGGCATCATCGTCATGAACACGCCCTTCGGCAATTCCATCACGACGGCAGAACACGCCATCGCGATGATGTTCGCGCTCGCGCGCCAGATCCCGCAAGCGGATGCTTCGACGCAGGCCGGCAAGTGGGAGAAGAACCGCTTCATGGGCGTCGAGCTGACCGCCAAGGTGCTCGGAATCATCGGCTGCGGCAATATCGGCTCCATCGTGGCCGATCGCGGCATCGGGCTTCGCATGAAGGTCATCGCCTATGATCCCTTCCTGTCGCCCGAGCGCGCTGTTGAGCTCGGCGTCGAGAAGGTGGAACTCGATGACCTTCTGCGCCGCGCCGACATCATCACGCTGCATGTGCCGATGACGGAGAAGACGAAGAACGTGCTCTCCGCCGAGAACATCGCCAAGACAAAGAAGGGCGTGCGTATCATCAACTGTGCCCGTGGCGGTCTCGTTGATGAGTTGGCTTTGCGCGCGGCGCTCGATTCCGGCCATGTGGCGGGCGCTGCCTTCGACGTGTTCGTCGAGGAGCCCGCGACGAGCAATCCGCTCTTCGGCCATCCCAACGTGGTCTGCACGCCGCATCTGGGTGCGGCCACCACGGAAGCGCAGGAGAACGTGGCTTTGCAGGTGGCGGAGCAGATGTCCGATTACCTGCTCCAGGGCGCGATCCAGAACGCGGTGAACTTCCCGTCGATCACGGCGGAAGAGGCGCCGCGCCTCAAGCCCTTCGTGGCGCTCGCCGAAAAGCTCGGCTCGTTCCTCGGCCAACTCACGGATGCCTCCATCAAGGGCATCCGCATCGAATACGAGGGCGCTGTCGCCGAGATGAACACCCGCGCGCTCACTTCGGCTGCTGTCACGGGCGTTCTGCGTCCCTTCCTGCAGGACATCAACATGGTGTCGGCGCCGCTCGTGGCGCGCGAGCGCGGCATCGTTGTGGAAGAGGTGAAGCGTGAGAGCGCGGCGCGCGACTACGAGAGCTTCATCCGCATCATCGTCGATGCCGACGACATGCCGCGCCACGCGGGCGGCACCGTGTTCCAGGACGGCAAGCCGCGCGTCACGGAAATCCGCGACATCATGGTAGATGCCGAGTTCGCGCCGCACATGATCTATGTGCGCAACGACGACAAGCCCGGCTTCATCGGCCGCTTCGGCACGCTCCTCGGCGAGTCCGGCGTGAACGTCGCGACTTTCGCGCTCGGCCGCGACAAGCCCGGCGGCGATGCGATCTGCTTCGTCTCGGTCGATCAGCCGGTGAGCGATGAGCTCCTGCGCAGGATCGAGGAGATCCCGCAGGTCAAGCGCGCCCGCGCCGTCAGATTTTAGTCAGAGGATTTGAGGACTGCATCATGGCCATGAATGTCTCGCAACGCTTCATCCTGACGCTCGCCTGCGCGAACCGTCCTGGTATCGTGGCGGCGGTCGCGAGCCATCTGTCCGATGCGGGCCTCAACATCCTCGATGCGCAGCAATACGACGATACGCAGACGGATCGCTTCTTCATGCGTGTCGTGTTCAATCCTGTCGAAGGCGAGAGCGATATCGAGGCGCTCAAGGGCGGCTTTGCGCCGCTCGCTTCGCGTCTCGGCATGACATGGACGATGAGCGACCAGGGCCGCAGGCAACGTGTCATGCTGCTCGTGTCGAAATTCGACCATTGCCTCGCGGACCTGCTCTATCGCTGGCGCATCAATGAGCTCGATTTCGAGCCCGTCGGCGTCATCGCCAATCATCCGGTCGAGGCCTATAGCCATGTGGATCTGGGCGACGTGCCGTTCCACTACCTGCCCGTCACGCAGGACACGAAGCTGGAGCAGGAGGGACGTGTCTGGGAAATCATCCGCGATGCAAGGGCCGATTTCGTGGTGCTCGCGCGCTACATGCAGGTGCTGTCGGATGGGCTGGCCGCGAAGCTCGCCGGACGCTGCATCAACATTCACCATTCATTCCTGCCGAGCTTCAAGGGCGCGAAGCCCTATCACCAGGCCCATACGCGCGGCGTGAAGCTGATCGGCGCGACGGCGCATTACGTGACGTCGGATCTCGACGAGGGGCCGATCATCGCGCAGGACGTGGAATCGATCACGCATCGCGACTCGGCGGACGATCTCGTGCGCAAGGGCCGCGACATCGAGCGCCGCGTGCTGGCCCGCGCCGTGCGCTATCACCTGGAAGACCGCATCCTGCTCAACGGCCGCAAGACGGTGGTGTTCGCGGATTAGTTTCCAGTGTCATCCCGGGGCCGCGCAGCGGAGCCCGGGATCCATAACCACGACAGTGGTTCATTCTGCGCAGCCGGTTTTTCTGGGTCCCCACCTTCGCGGGGATGACAGTGGAGGGTTTGATGTCCGTCAGAGGACATTTCTAGCGCCGCCGCTGCTCCGCGAGCCAGATGCCGCCGAGCACGAGAGCAAGCCCCAGGCCGTGATAGAACGCGAAGGGCTCGCCCAGCAGAACCACCGCGAGCAATGCGCCGAAGACCGGCACGAGGTTGACGAAGATGCCTGCGCGCGCCGGGCCGATCAGCTCGACGCCGCGCATGAAGAAGAGCTGCGAGACGAGCGAGGGCATGAGGCCCGCATAGAGCAGAACCAGCCAGCCCTGCATGTCCGGCCAGCGCGCCGTGCCGTTGATCACCTCCATGACGAGCAGGGGCACCGAACTCACGAACGCGACGAAGGCTAACCCGGCGAAGAACACGAGGGCCGGAAGGGCGGGGCGGCGGCGCAGGCCCAGGGTGTAGGCCGCGTAGAGCACGCAGGCGATGAGAGTGAGCACATCGCCGAAATTGAGCGCCAGCGTCTTGAGGATGTCGAGATCGGCCTTCACGGAGATTAGGACCACGCCCGCGATCGTCACGATCATTCCAAGGATCTGCAGCGGAACCACGCGGGTCTGGAAGAACAGCACCGAGCCGAGCAGCACGAGCACCGGGATCGAGCCCTGGAAGATGGTGAGGTTCACGGCGGTGGTATGGTGTGCGGCCGCGTAGAACAGGGCATTGAACGCGGTGAAGCCGAAGGCTCCCATGAGGACGATGAAGCGCCAATGCTGTTTCATCTTCGGCCATTCAGCAACGGTCTGTCGTCCGACGAGCGGTATGGTCACCATGACCACGATCACCCAGCGCATGCAGGTCAGGATCATGGGGGAGACATGGCCCACGGCCAGTCGTCCCGCGATCGCGTTGCCGCCCCACATCAAGGCCGTGAGCACAAGCAGCAAATAGGCCTGGCTCCAGAAGGCTTGCCCGAGCGGTTGCAGGAATTTCATGAAAAAGGCCCGATCCCCTGACGCGTCGCCCAGGCATGCGTGATCCGCTTGGCTGAACGGTGCAATTGCGCTTGCCGCCGGGCGCGGTTTCGGTAAACCAGCGCAAAAAGGAGGCGTGTGACGTCTATGGCCTTACGGTTTCTAGTGGTTGAGGGCAATACGCGTGGCGCAAGGGAGGCCCACAAGGCCGCCTATGGTCGAATGCTGTCCGAGTCCTATGCGGATGTGATTCAGGGCTCCGCGAAGGGCGCGATCTGCGACATCGCCTTTCCGGCGGACGAGGGCGCGAACCTGCCGGATGCCGCAGGCCTCGAATCCTATGACGGCATCGTGCTCACCGGCTCGCATCTCAGCATCTATGACCGCACGCCGGAAATCACGCGCCAGATCGACCTGATGCGCGCGATCTATGCCTCGCGCACCCCGGCCTTCGGTTCCTGCTGGGGCCTCCAGGTCGCGGCGGTGGCCGCCGACGGCGATGTGCAACGCAACCCGCTCGGCCGTGAGGTGGGCTTCGCCCGCCGCCTGCGCCGCACGGAAGAGGGCAGGGGCCACCCCATGCTGGAAGGCCGCCCGGAGGTCTATGACGCGCCGGCCATCCATCTCGACATGGTGACGGTGCTGCCGAAAGACGCCACAATCGTCGCCACCAATCCGGTCTCCGCCGTCCAGGCGGCGGAGTTCCGCCAGGACGGCGGCACCTTCTGGGGCGTTCAGTACCACCCTGAATTCAGCCTCACTGAGCTCGCCGTCATCCTGCGGCTGCGCACCGAACTCATGATCCGCGAAGGCTTCTGCCGCGCGCCTGAGGAAGTGCATGCCTACGCGGACGACCTCACGATGCTCGACAGGGAACCGTCCCGCTTCGATCTCGCCTGGCGCCACGGCGTGGATTCCGAAGTGCTCGACACCGCCCGCCGCACCCGCGAAATCCGCAACTTCATCGAGCATCGGGTGAAGGTGGAAAAGAGCGTGCGGGGACGGGAGTGAGGTCTCACTCCTGGTGAGAGCCGTGCATCCAATACGTCATCCCGGGGCTGCGCAGCAGAACCCGGGATCGTTCGCAGGATGAGGCGCGTGCTTCCCTCCCCCTTGCGGGGAGGGATTCAGGGTGGGGGTCGCAAAGTCGGAGAGGTTCGCTGCCTTAAGTCATCACGACAGCCCTACAGTGTCATTCCCGGCCGGAGCGCAGCGGAGGGGAAGGGAATCCATAGCGCTGCGCTTGATCGTGGATCCCCTTCCCTCGCTGACGCTCGCCGGGGATGACAACGGCTGGTCCCAGCTTTCACCCAGCCGTACCACCCCGACCCTGGCCCTCCCCGCAAGGGGAGGGAACGCGCGCTCCATCCTGCCAACGATCCCGGATCTGCGCTGCGCTTCGTCCGGGATGACACTGTGACGGCAATGCCATGTTCTGCATTTGTTCTTGACAAAAGCCCTGCCTTATGGCTAAGGTTTTCTCGTCCAGCTTCGCGAGGGACGCGCCCGAGGCGTCGGTTGTGGAGGCTGGATACGGTTCTGACGGGACGGGGCTTCGCATCCCCGGACGGTCAGGGTTCCGAGCGGGGAGGAAGAGGCGCTGAGCTTGTTCGGGCAGGCTGCGTCGACGCTCCCCCAGCCTCGCCGGTGCTGGAGCTGGATCTCCAGGGCCGCGCTTGAACAAGCGCCGTGCAGCGTCTCTGAGGGTTTGTCCCTGATGGCGCCGGAGCGTCGAGGCCGGGATCGAAAAGCCGTGCGCGGGAGGCGATTGCAGCTTCCCCTCCGGGCGGATCTCCCGTCCCGACCCCATCTTCGCGCTCCCGCCCACGGATCGCGAGGCTTCAAACCGCGTCCCGCGCGTCCCTCTCCACGATGGACCAGGCCAGGACAAAGCCTGCCGCACTTCCGCGCAGATGCGGATGTCGAGCAAACTCGCCTTCTCGCCTTGTTCTCTCCAAGAAGACGTATCATGCATGGGACAAGGTGCATTGCGGCTTGACCTGAAGCGCATGATCCACGAAGAGGGTTTGCAAGGTTTTTACCCAACCCAAACCCTGGCCTTGCGCCGGGGTTTTTTTATGTGAGGCTTTAAACGATGGCGAATGTGGTTGTCGTGGGCGCCCAATGGGGCGACGAGGGCAAGGGCAAGATCGTCGACTGGCTGTCCGAACAGGCGGACGTGGTCGTGCGGTTCCAGGGCGGGCACAATGCCGGCCATACCCTCGTGATCGGCGACAAGGTCTACAAGCTGTCGCTGCTGCCCTCCGGCGTGGTTCGCCCCAACAAGCTCTCCGTTATCGGCAACGGCGTCGTGCTCGATCCGCATGCACTCGCGGCTGAAGTGTCGCGCCTGTCCGAGCAGGGCGTCTCGATCTCCCGCGACAATCTGCGCGTGGCCGAGAACGCCACGCTGATCCTCTCCATCCATCGCGAGCTCGATGCATTGCGCGAGAGCGGCAGCGCCGGCACGAAGATCGGCACCACCAAGCGCGGCATCGGCCCCGCTTACGAGGACAAGGCGGGCCGCCGCGCGATCCGCCTGATGGATCTCGCAGACCTGCCGTCGCTGCGCGACAAGATCGACCGGCTGCTTACGCACCACAACGCGCTGCGCCGCGGCTTCGGCCTTGCCGAGTTCAAGCCCGAGGAAATCTACGAGGAGCTGGCCTCCGTCGCGCCAAAAGTGTTGCCCTACATGGATGCCGTGTGGCGCCTCCTCGACGAGGAGCGCCGGGCCGGAAAGCGCATCCTGTTCGAAGGCGCGCAAGGCGCGCTGCTCGATGTCGATCACGGCACCTATCCCTTCGTCACCTCGTCCAACACGGTGGCGGGGCAGGCGGCGACCGGTTCGGGCCTCGGCCCCGGCGCCGTCGGCTACGTGCTCGGCATCGCCAAGGCCTACACCACCCGCGTGGGCGAAGGCCCGTTCCCGACCGAGCTGTTCGATGAGATCGGCGAATTGATCGGCCAGAAGGGCAAGGAATTCGGCGTGGTGACGGGGCGCAAGCGCCGCTGCGGCTGGTTCGATGCCACACTCGTACGCCAGACCGTGCGTACCTCCGGCATCGATGGCATCGCGCTCACCAAGCTCGATATCCTCGACGGCTTCGAGACGATCAAGATCGGCGTCGGCTACAAGCTCGATGGCGAGACGATCGATTACTTCCCGGCGAGCCAGGGTGCTCAGGCACGGGTCGAGCCGATCTACGAGGAATTCGAGGGCTGGAGCGGTTCGACCGCGGGCGCGCGCTCCTGGGCCGACCTTCCGGCACAGGCCGTCAAGTATGTCCGCCGCATCGAGGAACTCATCGGCGCGCCGGTGGCCGTGCTGTCCACATCGCCGGAGCGTGACGACACAATCCTCATGAAGAACCCCTTTGAGGGTTGACGGCAGGGCGTCTCAGGGTCCATTTCGAGTGGAAATGGCAGATTATTACCCTCTTATTGCACGAGCCGTCGAAGGCTTGACCGACCAGACGCCAGCCACGCGGCGCGCTGTTTATGAGCGCGCCCGTACGGCGCTGGTCGCCCAATTGCGTTCGCTCAACCCGCCCCTGTCCGAAAGCGACATCCAGCAGGAATGCACGTCCCTCGACGAGGCCATCACCCGGGTCGAGGCCGATCGTACCGCGCCGCCGGCAGGCTTCGATCCCGATGCCTTCGCCAACATGCTGGCCCAGGAGCCGGATCCGCAGAAGCCTCAGGCTCCCGTGAGCCACGGCCTTCGAGCGCCTTCGCAGGATGGCGCGTCCGAGCCGGAGCCCGAGGAGCCCGCCTATGTCGACCAGGGCCAGGCCCGGCCGAAGGTCGATACGCGTCCACACCCGGCCCTGAACCAGGGAGGGCAGGGCCGGATGCGCTCCATCCTTCTCGGCTCCGCCATCGGCTTTGTAATCCTCTGCATTGCCGGGCTCGCCTGGTGGCAGAGCCAGTCGGACCCGCCGGTTCCGAGCGAGCCCGTCGCCGAGACGGCCCAGCCCCAGCCCAATTCCGAGACGGCGAAGATCGACGAGCGCGTCGGTGGCCCCGCGGCCCCGCAGGCTCCCGCAGCCAGTCAGAACGCGGGTCAGGCGACCGGTGCGGTACAGCGCGCCGTCTTCTATGAAGAGGATGCGACCAACCCGCAGACGCCGAAGGCCCAGGTAGGGCGCGTGACCTGGCGGCTCGAGGATGTGAATCCCGGCCAGGGTCAGGCTCTCGAGAAGGCCGTGACCGCCAATATCGAGATCCCCGATGCGGGCGTGACCATGAAGATGGTGATGCGCCGCAACCTGGATACGACGCTGCCTGCCTCGCACACGGTGGAGCTGACCTTCACGACTCGCAACGGCGACACGGGCCGCGTGATTCGCGATGTGGGTCTGCTTCAGCTCAAGAACGAGGAAGCCGCGCGCGGCACCCCGGTCGCCGGCCTGCCGGTTCCGGTGCGCGAGAACCTGTTCCTGATCGGCCTGTCGAACCTTCAGGGCGACATGGAGCGCAACACCGAGCTGTTCGTGCGCCGCAACTGGCTCGACCTGCCGGTGCGCATGGCCTCAGGCCAACGCGCGATTCTGAGCTTTGAGAAAGGCGCCACGGGCGAGCAGGTCCTCAACAGCGCCTTCAGCCAATGGCAATAAAGCTTGCCACGTGAGGCAACAAAAAAGCCGCGCATCACAGCGCGGCTTTTTTCATGGACCGATCTGATGTTCAGGCCGAGGCATCCGCGGATGAAGTCTCGATCTGGGTGAGGTTTTTCTTCACTGCTTCCTGGATCTTCTCGAAGGCGCGCACCTCGATCTGGCGCACACGCTCGCGCGAAACGCCGAACTCGGTGGAGAGCTCTTCCAGCGTGATCGGATCGTCCGAGAGACGGCGCGCCTCGAAGATGCGGCGCTCGCGCGGATTGAGCACGGAGAGGGCGGTGCGCAGAGCGGTCAGCCTGTTCTGGCCTTCCTCCTCTTCCACCAGCACCTGCTCCTGGCTCTGGCCGCTGTCCAAGAGCCAATCCTGCCACTCGCCGCCGCCTTCGCCCTCGTCGCGAAGAGGCGCGTTGAGCGAAGAATCGCCACCGAGACGGCGGTTCATGTCCACCACGTCCTGCTCGGTCACGCCGAGCTGGGTTGCGATCTGCTTGACGTGGTCGGGACGAAGATCGCCTTCCTCGAAGGCGGAGATCCGGCCCTTGGCCTTGCGCAGGTTGAAGAACAGTTTCTTCTGGTTCGCGGTGGTGCCCATCTTCACGAGAGACCAGGACCGCAGAATGTACTCTTGAATCGCCGCTTTGATCCACCACATGGCATATGTGGCCAGGCGGAAGCCCTTGTCGGGTTCGAAGCGCTTGACGGCCTGCATGAGGCCGACATTGCCTTCGGAGACTACCTCGCCGATCGGCAGGCCATAGCCACGGTAGCCCATTGCGATCTTGGCGACGAGACGCAGGTGGGATGTTACGAGCTTGTGGGCAGCATCCCGGTCTCCATGCTCACGCCAGCTTTTGGCGAGCATAAACTCCTCATGCGGTTCTAGCATGGGGAATTTGCGGATCTCGTCGAGATAGCGGGACAAGCCCCCTTCATTGGCAAGCACTGGAAGCGCTGTAGCCATGTCTTTTCCTCCTTTGGCTCCCTCTAACGTGAGGCAAGCCTGAGGCGGCCCCCACAATGGCCGACCGCCCAACTTCCTTATATAAGCAGTTCGACCGTGTCCGAATAGAGGCGTCAGGCTTCAAGACGTGGTGAACGCACGAGACTCGCATGTGTGCCACCGTGACTGAATTTTGCGACGCAATGCCGCCGGTTTCAGTGTCGAAGTGCTTCCAGAAGCGCCGCCATATCGGCGGGGAGGGAACTCTCGAACCGCAGGAATTGGCCTGTTCTCGGGTGTTCGAAGCCCAGAATGGCTGCATGTAGCGCCTGCCGTCCGAGGTTGCGCAGGGCCTCCTGCTGCGCCTCCGTCAGGCGATTGGCCTTGGTCTTGAAACCTGAGCCGTAGGTGAGATCCCCGAGAAGGGGATGGCCGATATGCGCCATGTGCACGCGGATCTGATGCGTGCGGCCGGTCTCCAGCTCGCATTGAACGAGGCTTGCCATGGGCGCCGCCGGCGGCAGGCCTTCCAGCAACTGGTAATGGGTGATTGCGTAGCGCCCACGCTCGTTCTCGTCCGAGACGATGGCGATCTTCTCCCGGTTATGCTGGCTGCGGGCCAGCGCCGCCTCCACCGTGCCCCGGCGCCGGTCGGGCACGCCCCACACGATGGCCAGATAGCTACGCTCGAGCGGGCCTGTTCGCCCATGGTCTGCGAACTGCTCGGCCAGCCCCTGGTGCGCCAGATCGTTCTTGGCGACAACCAGCAGGCCGGAGGTATCCTTGTCGAGCCGGTGCACGATGCCGGGGCGCTTCACGCCGCCGATCCCAGAGAGGCTGTCTCCGCAATGGGCGATGAGCGCGTTGACGAGGGTGCCTGAATCGTGGCCCGCCGCCGGGTGGACCACCAGCCCTGGCGGCTTGTCGATGACGATCACGTCGTCGTCCTCGTAGACGATCACGAGGTCCATCGCCTCGCCGACAGGCTCCGCCGCGACAGGCGGCGGCACGATCAGTCCGATCCGCGCCCCGCCGCCGACCTTTCGGCCGGGATCGAGCACCGGAGCCCCATCGAGGGTCACCTGTCCCGCCTTGATGAGCGCCTGGAGGCGGCTTCGCGACAGGTCGCTCTGGAGCCTGGCAAGCACCCGGTCCAGCCGTTCCGCCGGCAATCCCTCGTCCAGAATCCATTCCTGCTGGGTCGATGCGTCCACAATGTCCTCATTTTGGCCGAGTCCTTCGCTTTTTTCAGCGAAAAGACTTGATGCGATTCAGAAGGGTGGTTATACGAGCGGCCTCCACCTTGCTAGCTCCCTTCGTCTAGCGGTCTAGGACGTCGCCCTCTCACGGCGAAAACAGGGGTTCGATTCCCCTAGGGAGCGCCATCCCTTCCGGATGGTCTTTGATACTGTCGGGCTTTATGGCCCATTTGTCCCAGCTTCTGAACTCCAGAACGAAAATTGGGATGATGGATGTTCAAGCGTTCTCCTCGATCAACTTCGACATTGCACTAACAGCAAGCTCTGGCTTTTGCGCTGCGCAGGTATGGCGCTCGACCTCTTCAAAGGTTCGATGGACGGTAATGGCCATGATCTCGTGAGGGACAGCGCCCAGTTCAGCCAACGGCGCCACCAGCTTCTCATCATACTGCCTCGCACCGGCTGCCGACCTGGGTGCTGTGATCGATGCGTCTGAACTTGGCGTTGCTGTAGCAAACGATGCAGAGCGCCCGGGAAGTCGTGCTGCGACTTCGGCTCCGAGGGCTTCATCTCTAAAGCCCAGATCCACTCTGGCACAGCACATGCCGCTACCACGCATCTAACCGTCTTGATCCCTTCAATCTCGTATTGCTCTTCGCGAAAAGGAGATCCACTTTTTCTCAGGACACGCTAGGCTTTGCGGAGTTCACGATGATCGAGGGATCCTTATGACCGGCTATGGAGATACCTACTACGCACGGACGCTTGCGGACACGTCACAACGCGCTTCGCTTGAGGGCGTGGTGAGTGCCGATGTCGCTGTTGTCGGCGGTGGGCTTGCAGGCCTCACGGCCGCCCTCGATCTGGCGCGGGCAGGTCGCTCGGTCGTGATCCTCGAGGCTGAGCGGGTCGGGTGGGGAGCATCAGGCCGCAATGGAGGATTTGTCGGACCGGGTTACGCAACCAGCCACACCAATATTACCCGCATGGTAGGTTCCGAGAGAGCGCAGGCGTTGCACCGGCTTTCGATCGAGGGCGTGAGCATCGTCGAAGGGAATATCGATAGTCTCGGCATGACCGATAACCCGCGCGTCTACGGCAAGATGAGCGTGCTCCGATACCATGATCCCGACAGCCTTGCCCGCCAGTGCGAAACGATGAAGAGGGAGTTCGATTACGGCCTCGAAGTGATGCCAACTGAAGCGGTAAGAAATGTTCTGCGCTCGCAGAAATATCATCAGGCGATCTATGACCCCGCCTCCTTTCACTTTCATCCCCTCAACTATGCCCGATCCCTGGCAAAGGCGATCGAGTCCCTGAACGGCAGGATCTTCGAAAAGTCGCGGGTGACAGGCTGCGATGTCGAGGGAGCGGAAAAGATCGTCCGAACAGAACGCGGTGAAGTCAGGGTACGCGATGTGATTCTGGCAGGCGGCGGCTATACGGACGATCTGGTGCCCCGCCTACGGCGCAGCATGCTGCCGATTGCTACCTACGTGCTTCTGACGGAGGCGGCACCGGAGAGGATTGCCGAGGCGGTGCGCACGCCGTTGGCAATCAGCGACAATCGGCGCGCTGGTGATTACTATCGCCTCGTCGACGGGGGATCGCGGCTCCTTTGGGGAGGGCGGATCACGACACGCACGACGGAGCCGCGCCGTCTCGCAGACATGATGCAGAGGACGATGATCTCCACATATCCAAAGCTCAAGGGCATGCGTGTGGAGACTGCTTGGTCGGGGCTCATGGCTTATGCGCGCCACCTCATGCCACTCATCGGGCAGCTCCGGCCGGGTGTCTGGTACGTGTTAGGGTTCGGTGGACGCGGCATGAACACAACCGCCATCGGAGGCCGGGTCATCGCAGAGGGCATCCTCGGCACAAGCGATCGATACCGCCTCTACGAACCCTTCGGGCTCGTGTGGAACGGAGGGCCTTTCGGAGTTGCTGCGGCTCAACTCACCTACTGGACCTATCAAGCCATGGATCTTGCAAAGGAGCGGCAGGCGGCTCGCACCGCCTGATCGGTGCTCCCACTGATGCTCAGTCGTGCCCAAGGCGCATGCGGCGTTCCAGGAAGCGGCTGTAGGCGCCCATCCCGTAGGAGAACACCAGGTACACGACGGCCGCGAAGACGTAGCCTTCCAGAACCGCTATGCCCACCCAGTTCGGGTCCGTCATCGCCGTGCGAACGGTGGAGAGGAAATCCAGAAGGCCGATGATCGTGACGAGCGTCGTGTCCTGAAAGAAGCCGATGGAAATGTTCACCAGCGGCGGGATGGCGATCTTCAGGGCTTGAGGCAATACGACAAGGCGCATGGCCTGCCAGTAATGCAGTCCCATCGCGCTGGAGGCCTCGTGCTGCCCTCGTGGGATCGCCTGCAAACCGCCACGGACCGCCTCTGCGATGTAGGCGGCTGCGAAGATGATGATGGCGATCTGCGCGCGGAGCAGCTTGTCCACCGTCATGCCGCTCGGCATGAAGAGCGGCAGCATGACGGATGCCATGAACAGGATGCTGATGAGCGGCACGCCTCGGATCACTTCGATGAAAACGATGGCGATGACGCGAATGGCGGGAAGCTTCGATGAGCGTGCCAGAGCGAGAACCACGCCGAGAGGAAAGCCGAAGGCCAGCCCGACCGCCGAGAGCAGGAAGGAGAGGGGCAGGCCGCTCCACTGGGTTGTCGGCACATAGGACAGGCCGAAGATGCCGCCCCAGAGAAGGATTGCCGTCGATACGATCGTGATGCCCCAGAGAACGAGCAGGTTCCTGTTCCAGAAGCGCGGGATCATCGTGATGCCGATGGCGCCCAGGAAGAGCACCATGGCGAGCAGCACGCGCCAATGCTCAGCGTAAGGGTAGACCCCGAAAACCATGAAACGGAGCTTCGCTTCGTAGAAAGGCCAACAGGCGCCGTTCCCTACCTTACAGGCCTGGGCCCCGCCTTCCGTCACGGCGCGAGTCACGAGCCAGCCGTAAGCCCCTTTCACGCCAAGCCACAGAACCCACAGACAGGCCAGCGTAATGACGGCATTGACAGGCGTTCCGATGAGAGGCTTCAGCGTGCGGCGGAGGAACCGACGCTCCACATCGGTCTCTCTCTTCAAAGGCATCTTCACCTGGGCCTCGGCAATGTCAGTCGCTGTCGTCATCGCCTAGCGCTCCTTCAATGCAACGCGGCTGTTGTACCAGTTCATGAACAGCGAAATGAGGATCGACAGACCCAGATAGACCAGCATGAAGATCGCGATTCCCTCGATCGCCTGTCCCGTCTGGTTCATGGTGGTGTTCGAAACCATGACAAGATCGGGATAGCCGATGGCAATGGCGAGTGACGAGTTCTTGAAGATGCTCAGGTAGCTGCTGGTGAGCGGAGGAATGATGACCCGAAGGCCCTGAGGCAGGATGATGAGGCGCATGTTGAGACCGTCCCTCAGCCCCAATGCGCGCGCCGCTTCCCATTGCCCTTTGCGCACCGACAGGATGCCGCTTCGCACGATTTCGGCGATGCCTGCCGATGCGGAGAGTGAAAGGCCGACGAGAAGCGCGGTGAATTCCGGCGTGAGCTGCGAGCCGCCCGTCAGGCGGAAGCGCCCCTTTTCCGGAATGCTGACCGTCAGATCGGGCTGCAGGATCAGCGCGGCGAGGATAGGCGGTCCCAGAAGCGCGAGGAGAATGAAAGGCCAGTTGGTCCGGGCTCTCCCTGTCCTGATGCGCTCGGCCATTGCGCGGCGATGCAGAAGAAGCGCAAGCGCACCTCCGAAAATCAGCGCCGCGAGAATGAGCATATGGGCGCTCTTCCACACCAGGGACGGCACGGTCAGACCGCTGTTGCTCAAGAAGACGTGAGGCAGAATCTCCCAAGCTTCGCGCACGGCTGGTAGGCTCGTGACGATCAGGGCGTACCAGAGAAAGAGGTAGAGCAGGAGAGGGACGTTGCGGAGCGCCTCGACATAGAGAAAGGCCAGAAAGGCGAGAAGCGGATTGCGCGAAAGGCGGGCGATGCCGACGATCAATCCGAGGATGGTGGCGAGCGCAACGCTCCAGGCAGAAACCCAGATCGTATTGACGATGCCGACCAGAATGGCACGGCCGTATGTATCGGTGGGTTTGTAATCGATCATCGCCTGGCTGATGACGAAGCCGGCTTCACGGCTCAGGTAGCCGAAGCCTGTGGCGATATTCTGCTCGGCCAGTTTTTCCGATACGTTCGAAAACAGATACAGCCCCAGAAGGACGATGCTTCCGATGGCGATTGCTTGATAGAGGATGGCTCGAAAGCGAAGATTGTAAAGGAGCCTTGTCCCGCTCAACGCATCGGCGCGCATGATGACCCTTTCCGGAGACCGCTGAGGGTGAAACGGGCGGACTTTCGTCCGCCCGTCGATCTCAGATTACCGGAACGGCGGCGCATAAAGCAGGCCGCCCTTGGTCCAAAGCTCGTTCGGGCCGCGGGTTAGGCCCAGACGGGTTTCAGGGCCGAGATTGCGGTTGAAGACTTCGCCGTAGTTTCCAAGGGATTTGATGATGTTGTAGGCCCACTTGTTGTCGAGGCCGAGCATCTTTCCGAAATCGCCGTTCACGCCGAGCATTCGCTGAATCTCGGGATCCTCGCTCTTGAGCTGCTCATCGACATTGGCCTGGGTGACACCCTTTTCCTCGGCGCCGATGAGAGCGTAAACCGACCAGTTCAGGATATCGCGCCAGTTCGGATCATTCTGGCGGATCGTCGGGGCGAGCGGCTCCTTCGAGATGGTCTCGGGCAGCACGACGTACAGCGACGGATCATTCGCGATGGCGCGAACCGACGCCAGGTCCGAGCGGTCGGTGGTGATGGCGTCGCAGCGTCCGTTGAAGAAGGCATTGCGCCACTCATCGGAATTCTCGAACACCACGGATTCGTACTTGATGTTTTTCGGACGGAAGAAGTCTTCCAGATTCTGAAGCGTTGTCGTGCCGGGCAGCAGGCAGATCGCCGCATCTGCGAGTTCGCTTGCGCTCTTCACGTTGAGCTTGGAGGGCGCCATCAGGCCCTGGCCATCGTAGAACACCGTCGGTCCGAAATCGAGGCCGAGCGACGCGTCGCGGGAGAAGCTCCAAGTGTTCTGGCGAGAGAGAATGTCCACTTCGCCGGATTGAACCGCCTGGAAGCGCACATTGGTGTTGAGCGGAACATATTCGACCTTGTCGGGATCGGCGAAGATCGCAGCCGACATGGCACGGCAGATATCGACGTCGAAGCCGCGTCGAACGCCCTTGTCATCGGCATAAGAGAAGCCGGGGGCGACCGGTGACACGCCGCAAAGAATCTTGCCGCGCTTCTTGACCGTGTCCAGCGTTGCCTGGGCGGAGGCGGGCGCCGCCGAAAGGGCGGTAACACCAGCGACGAGGCCCATCGCAAGCCAACGGGCCATAGTTTTGGATTGCATCATCTCACTCCCTCTTTCCGTGCGCCTTATCTGGTCGCTAACTCGTTAAGCTAGACCTGAAACAACCGAGGTTTCAAGGACAGATTTTCCCAACGTCATGTGCCTCATATCTTGCAGGTTGACTAAAAGGTATGCAAACTCGACTTTCCTCAACTGCAGCTGATGCTGCACCTGCTTCCTGCTGCGCGAGTGGCCTATGCCCATCCTTCCCAAAGCCGATATCGTCCTTACAAACGGCCGCGTCTTTCGCGGAATTTCAGAACAGGTCACCGAAGCAATCGCCTTGTGGGCGGGGCAGGTGCTCGCGGCAGGATCGTCGGCCGACATGCAGCCTCTGATCGGCCCATCGACACGGGTGATCGATCTCGCCGGCCGTCTTGCCACGCCGGGCCTTTGCGATTCTCACATGCACCTGCTTCCTTACGGGGTAATCATGGGGCATGTGGACGTGCGCGCTTCATCCGCGCCGACCCTCGCCGGGCTTTTGGAAAAGGTCAGGCAGCGCGCCGCCGTCACACCTCCCGGTCAATGGATACAAGGGCGGGGATACGATCAGTTCGAGCTCGATGTCGGACGCCATCCCCTGCGTGAGGAGCTTGATGCCGCCGCGCCGGATCATCCTGTCGCGATCGTGCGGGCTTGCGGACATGTGACGATTTGTAACTCGAGAGCGCTTGAACTGGCGGGCATCGACGAGACGACGCCTGTTCCACAAGGTGGCGCCATCGAACAGCGGGACGGGCGATTGACGGGCCTTCTGGCGGAGACCGGGCGTGACCGTCTCAAGGCCGTCTTGCCGGAGCCTACCGATCAGGAGCTTGTTCAGGCCATCGACGATGCAGGCCAGGCCTGTCTGTCCTATGGCATCACCAGCGTCATGGATGCAGGCGTCGGCATGAGGGCGGGCTACCGTGAGGTCGCGGCCTATCGCACGGCCCAGCGCCTCGGTCGGCTGCCTGTGCGGACGACGCAATGTCTGCTCGGTGGGCCGGGCGGAGTTGTCGAGCAGGCCTATGCTGATGGCGTCGTGACGGGCGTGGGAGATTCCATGCTGCGTGTCGGCCCTGTGAAGATTTTCACCGATGGCAGTGCCGGAGGGCGGACGGCCGCGATGAGCGAGCCCTATCTCGGCGATCCCAGGACCACCGGCCTGATGCTGCTGCACGACAACGAGATGAACGACCTCGTGCATGATTACCATGCCAAGGGTTACCAGCTCGCCGTTCATGCGATTGGCGATGCCGCCATCGAGCAGACGCTTAACGCGTTCGAACGCGCTCTCGAGGCCATGCCGGATCCGGACCGCCGTCACAGGATCGAGCATGCCGGCTATGCCAGGGCGGACCAGAACGCCCGCATGAAGCGCCTCGGCGTTCAGCCGGTGCCGCAGCCTGTGTTCATCTATGATTTCGGCGACCTTTACATTTCCGTCCTGGGTGGGGAGAGAGCAAAACCTTCCTATCCCCTGAAGACCTGGATCGATCTCGGCTTCAAGCCCGCAGCCGGCAGCGATGCTCCCGTCTGCGATATCAATCCATTCCCGAACTTCTTCTCGATGCTGACCCGCATGACCTCGCATGGAACCGTCATGGACGCGCGGGAGATCGTGTCCATCGAAGAGGCGATCACCGCGTTCACGGAATTCGGCGCTTATGTGAACAAAGCCGAACACGAATGGGGCCGGCTCGTTCCCGGCCTTGCGGCGGATGTCGCGGTCTTCTCGCGCGACCTTCTATCGGCGTCGCCCCAGGATATCCTGAACGATACCCGATGCGATCTGACGATCCGTGGCGGAGAGATCGTGTTCGACCGTCACGGAGAGACGGCGCGTTAGCTCAATCCGCTTCAATAGGCACTCGCGATCGATAGGCCCCGAGATTGCCCGGGGCCTTTCGCGTTTGGCGCAACCTCCAAGTTATCCGTTGCGTGTCGGGAACACGCGCGGGCTCAATTCCTCGAGGCCGCGGCCGGCCCAATCGCGCTGAGGCGCGGCCGCAATGGCCTCTGCTTGGCCACGACGCAGCATGTCGAGATCCTCGTCGATGTCGAAATTCAGAACCTCTCCGTTGCGCACGACCTGAAGGCCGTCGACATAGACGTCCTTGATAGCCCTGTCATTCGCCGAATAGACGAGGCTGCGGATCGGTTCATAGTCGGGCTGCATGTAGGGGTTGTTCATGTCGACGACAGAGAAATCCGCCTTGCAGCCTGGTGCGAGGCGCCCCAGATCGGGTCGTCGGATCATGTCGGCGCCGACGGCGGTCGCGGCCATGAAAGCATCCCGCGTCGTGGAAGCGGTGAAGCTGCCCGCAACGATGCGGCCTGCATAGCAAGCCATGCGAAGCTCATCGAGCATGTTGTGCGGAAAGCTGTCCGTGCCGATGCCACAGCGGATGCCGGCCTTCACGTAGCGGCTCAAAGTGTTGAGAGCGATGCCGCGCCGGGCGAACACGACCGGGCAGTGTGCCACCTGGGCGCCGCTGTCGCGTAGCCGCTCGAAATCGTTGGCGTGAGGCCAGTGCAGCCAGGGATGATCATTCAGGAAGATGCAATGGCCGATGATCGTGTCGGGGCCGAGCGCTCCAATCTTGTCCAGCCACTCGATGGGCGTGGAGCCGTAGCGACGCATGATCTCCTGGAACTCCACGATGCTCTGCGCAGCGTGAATCTGGATCGGCTGGTTGCGCTCGCGTGCGGCATCGAGTGCGTCGCGGATCTGCCCTTCCGTGCAGGTGTCGATCTGCGCCGGACCGATAAAGCCCGTGATGCGCCCACTCGGGTGCTTTGAGGCGGCATCCGCGATGTCAATGGCTTCCCGCAGCAATCGGTCGCCCGTGGCAGGATCGAGATCGTATTCCACCGAGTGACCATTCGTGGTTTTCCAGGGGCCCGACCGGAACATCCCCCAAAGCACCGCGCGGATGCCGGTTTCCGCATATTCGTCGGCCCATGTCTCACGGGGCCTGCCGAGATCGCAGATCGTCGTCACGCCGCTCTTCAAGAGTTCCGATGCCGCAACTCGTAGGGCCGGGCGCGTGTATTCAGGGCCGATCTGGAATACCGGCATGAACTCGTAGAGCGAACTCTGGCCGAGGCGCGGGCTGCCGAGTTCTTCCAGCATGCCTTTCCAACCCGGTTCATGACCAGGATGACTATGTACGTTGACGAAGCCCGGAATGATCATCATGCGGCTCGCATCGACTTCATCATCGACCGGGCCGGAATAGCCTTCGCCGACATGGACGATATCAGCGCCCTGGATCACGAAATCCGCATTGCGGAGATAGGTGTGGGATTGAGCGGCTTCATCCCAGGCGACGATCCAGTCGCAGTTCCGGAAAAGGGTCGTCTTGGCGACGCCATCGGTCATTTCAGGCTCCATGAGAGTAGGCAGGGCGCGGTGCAGAATATCTTCGGTCAACTCAGCGGATACGATAAGCGGACATGGCCGACAGCCATGGCGACGGCAGCTTGCGTCGGCTCGACGACGGGAATGCCGACAGCCTCTTCCAGATCCGCGCGAAATCGGGCCATGCCTGCGCAACCCATGACGAGAACATCGGCGCCATGCGTATCTTTCAGCGTGCGCCCGACCTCGATCATCCGGCCGAGAGCCCGATCTTCGTCGGAAAGCTCCGCAACACCCAATCCGATCGGGAGGTCAGCGGCAAATCGATCCATGACACCCATGGCGCCGAAATAACGAAGATGCCGTGGGATAGAGGTCGGCAGGATGGCGATAACGCCGAAGCGCTGGCCGAGAGTGAGCGCATTCACCACTCCGCATTCAGCGATGCCGAAGACGCGGCGGCGGCTTTGTTCGCGCAAGGCGTGAAGACCCGGATCGGAGAAGCATGCGATGACGAAGGCTCCTGCGCTGCCCTCCAACTCGGACGCCTTGCACAACATGGGGCCAATAACACTATCGACATCCCGCTGCGACTGGATGCCAGGCGGTCCATCAGCCAGGGAAAGGCACACGACGTCCGGCCCATCGGCGCTTCTCAAGGGAGCCACTGCCTGATCGATGGCAGAGGTGACGGCTTGCGACGAATTCGGATTGATAACGTAGACCGAAGCGCTCATGGCGGCCTCAAGCTCGACGAGCGAGCGGCAGGGAATAGGGAGCGAGAACGGAGAGGGGACGGCCCTGTGGGTCGTTCTGCGCAGCCCGTCTGCTGGCGCGCTTCTGCGCATCCTGCAATTCACGCACCGCCCCGCCGTAATCCAAGTTGACGACGAGCCTGTCCTTCACGACCGCTTCGCCGTCCACATAGACATCGCGAATGGCGCGCTCGGCTGCACAATGGATCAGGTTGCGCAACGGATCATGGACCGGCTGCATGGCTGGATGGCTCAGATCCACCAGGGCGAGGTCCGCCTTGGCGTCGGATGCCAATCGTCCGATGTCGCTGCGTCCAAGAGCTTTCGCTCCGCCCGTCGTTGCCGCGGAAAACAGGCCGCGGGTATCGAGATCGAAGACGCTGCGGCCTGAAACGCGCGAGCAGATCAGCGCCTCTCGCATCTCTTCCAGCATGTTGAACGGATAGCTGTCGGTGCCGATGCCGACATTGACGCCTGCACGCCGATAGGCGCCAAGACTCTCCAGCGTCATGCCGCTGCGGGCGAAGGTGACAGGACAATGGGCGACCGAAGTGCCGCTTCCAGCAAGCCGCGCGAGGTCGTCTCGGCTGCGCTGCCGGGTCCAGGAATGGTGATCGAGAAAAATGCAGTGCCCCAGGATCAGGTCCGGCCCGAGAACACCCAAACGCTCCAACTTGGCCGGGGCGGTTTCGCCAGTGCGCCGAAGCAGCTCCTCGTGCTCGGCCATGGTCTGCGCCGCATGGATGGTGATGCGCATCCCACGGCTGCGGGCTTCCGAAACCGCCTCCTGAATCAGCTCTTCGGAGCAAGTCTCGATCTGCGATGGCGCAACCACGCCGTCGATACGGCCGCTGGGATGCGTGCGGGCCTTGTCCACGAAAGCCAGCGCCTCGGCATAGCGTTCGCGTCCTTGTGCCGTGTTCCATTCATAGTCGAGGCGATGACTGCCGGCCATGCGCCACTGCGCTTCCCGGAAGCCCGGTGCGAGGTAGGAACGCAAACCGCTCTCGGCCGCCAGGGAAAGCCATTTCGGCGCGGGTGACGCGATATCGAGATGGGTCGTCACGCCGCTGCGCATCAGGTCGCCCAGCATCACCGTCTGGCACGCTGCCTTTGCATCTTCGTCAGCGTCGAGCAAAGCGGAATATTCATAAAGGGCGTTGCCCCAGAGGGCAGCGGTGCCGACATCCTCAAACAAGCCCTTCGCAATCGGTTCATCGCCGGAATGGCAATGGATATTGACGAGGCCCGGCATCACCATGAGGCCGGAACCGGGTATTTCCTCATCGGCACGCCCTTGATAAGACGCGCCTATATGCAGGATGCCTCCTTTGGAGAAGGCCACGTCCACATCCTGCATGTAGACATGCTGCGAGGCATCCTCATCCCATCCAACTACCCAAGCCGCGTTTCGTACAACCCGTATTGTTTCAGTCATGATTTACCGAGCCGGTGAGAGATGGGAGGCGTTGCTCATAAAAGCTTGGCGCCGAAATTGGTTTGAGGATCGAATTCGGGACTCAGCGTCCCGGTGGGCCGCATGGATGCCGAGCAATCCCGCAATTGCAGGCGTCCCGATCCCGGAGCGGCATGAAGCATTCCGTCGGAAACGAGCGTCTCGCCACGGCGCAGGACGGTTTCCGGCCAGCCTCTCAGTTTTGTTCCAGCGAAGGGATTGTAGCCGACATTGTCGTGCAGCCCATCATCGGTGAGCGTCACCTCCCGATCGGGATTCCAGATCGCGATGTCGGCATCGGCGCCGACCGCAACGGCGCCCTTTCGGGGATGGAGGCCGTATATCCTCGCCGGAGCCGTGGCCATCAGCTCCACGAACTTTTCGAGGTTCGAGCGTCCCCGGCTCACCATGGCATCGAAGAGCAGAGGCAGGCGCGTTTCGAGCCCGGGGAGCCCGTTCGCAATCTGCTTGAAATTCGCATTCGATCCAGCGGCGAGCTTGCCGCTCTCATCGAACCGGTATGGGGCATGGTCCGAGGAGACGATCTGAAGGTCTCCCAAATCAAGTGCCCGCCACAGTGCTTCCTGATCCGATACCGCGCGTGGGGGAGGGCTGCACATCCATTTCGCGCCTTCGAGGCCAGGCCGGTCCAGATCCTGCGCGGTCAGAAACAGGTATTGCGGACAGGTCTCTGCAAAGACCTTGATGCCCTCACCGCGCGCGCGACGAATGACGGCTGCGCCCTCGGCTGTGGAGACGTGGAACAGCATGATCGGCTGATCCAGCAACTGGGAGAAACGGATGAGGCGTTCGAACGCCTCGATCTCGCATGCGCGAGGATGACTCACGCCGTGAAATTTCGGCTCGCTATAACCCCGTGAAACAAGCCTGTCGGCCATCCACTTGATCATGCCGTGGTTCTCTGCGTGAGCGCAGACGAGAGCACCATGCTCGCGAGCCACCATCATCACGTCCAGGACCTGCTCATCAAGTAGGCGCACGCGATCATAGGTCATGAATATCTTGATCGACCGATGGCCGGCATCGATCAGCCGGGGGAGATCCTGCTGCAGCGTTTCAGGTGTCGGATCTGAAATCCAGAGATGGAAAGCATAATCCGTGATGGCGCCAGCCTGGGCAAGCCGCGCGTAATTCTCGACCACATCGCGTAACCTGTCTCCGCGATGTTGCGCGGCGAAAGAAATGACGGTGGTGGTTCCGCCGAAAGCGGCGGAGCGGGTTGCCGTTTCGAACGTATCGGCATTCATCAATCCACCGCCGGAGAGCTGCTCGATATGGCAGTGAGCATCCACGCCGCCTGGAAGAACGAGCTTGCCAGCCGCATCGATGGTTCGGCGTGCCTGAAGGTTACGGCCGAGTGCAGCAATCACGCCGCCCTCTATCGCCACATCCATCGTCGAGACACCTTCGGTAGTCGCGACGCGACCGCCTTTAAGGACCAGATCGTACTCAGCCAAGAGCGTTCCCAGAACTATAAGATTACAGTTTTCTTCTTATGATGTGCAGTCGCAATGTATGCGTATGAGTTGAGCCTAAGCAAGGAGAAGGTGGGAGAGATAAGAGGCTAAATCGCCTAACCGCGCTTTCACGTATATCTCAGTGGCTTCTTCTTCTTCGCAGCCTCAATTCTTTTGCACTGCAGCAGAGGCGAGAGGCACTGCCTGCCAAAAGCCGACCCTGTGATGAGATAAGACATGGTTTCCATCGGATCGACTATCGGTTTGTTGTAACTATAATGCATACTCTGACAGCGCTATCCGCTGATGGAACGCAGTCGCGAAGCTTTATTCAAAGGCTGGCAACTCGCGGCGGAAACCATGGTGCTCCCTGGATGGTTCGACAGCGCGCTCAGACGGCTGCGGCTTCAGAAGGATATTGGCGGATCCGAAGGGCCGGTATCGTCACATGGCGTAGCGGGGCGCTTCATTGCGAACGATCGTCCGCTTTAAGACTGGCTATTGTGGTTTTAAATGTCTATATCGCAGGTGTCAGGTTCGCCTGACTATGATCGTAGAGGCATAGTGAAATAGGCGTTTAGGACGCGGGTTCGATTCCCGCCGCCTCCACCACAAGCACACCGGCTGTCCATGTACCGCAAGGCGGATTTTGGGCGATTGGCCTTTCTTCGAGGTCTGACTGCTGACTCGGTGTGTTTGTGATGGGGGCGATATGGGTTCGACTAGGCGCGATAAAGGCTAGGCTGCGATCAGGCTGAGCTACGGCCTCGACAGTGCAAATTCATAAATGCCAACGACAACGTTGACATGGGTGCAGTGCGCCTCGCGGCGTAATCATCCGGGGCTCGGGAAAGCCTAGCAACAGAAGCGGCACCTTCGGGTGCCGTTCCCTTTTCAAACCATCTGCCATTTCAGCAGTTGATCCTAACACCACGAAAGAGAGACGAAGAACAGATGTCGCAGATTCAGGTGGATGGCTACATCCGGGTCCCCAAAGGAACAACGGTCTACCCGAAGGGTGATGGTGTTGAGGCTCCGTCTACACGCGAACAGGTGGTGAAGGTCACGAACATTTTCGATGTGGACGTGAAAAGCGATAACTTCTACCTGCTGCTTCCTGACGATATGCGGCTGCGCTACTTCGACTCCAATGGCGGCAAGCGCCCCATTGATCAGGATATTTTGGACTTTACGGATCGCCTGACCAAAGGCGATTATCGGGCGGTCGAGTGGTCGAGCAAATGGGCGCTGATCGCCGATGTTCAGCATGCCGAGCCTCCTGCCCGCGCGAAGGCGGCAAAGAAGGCGGACAAGCCCACAAAGCAGCCTGTCACGAAGCAGCAGAAGATGGTGACGGGTTCCGAATGGCGTTTCACCGAGGATGCAGAACTTAGCTATAAAGTCCGCAATCCGGCCTATGCCACCATGCGCGAGGATCTCGCGAGCGGCCTGAGGCATCTGCCATCCCATGAGCGGACGCAGGCTGTCGACGCCCGGTTGAACGAGCTTGGCATCAAGGATCATCTTGAAGAGCCATGGGGCATAGTGAAGGCAGGCGAGACCTTTACGGTCCGTGGCAAGCTGACTTCCGGCTTCGCAGGCGGGCAAGATGTTCCGATGCTGTTCCGGGGCGAGAAGTTTACGCTGCCCTATAGCAGCCTCGAGCCCTACATCGAACTGGTGGTCGCACAATAACAGTCGCGAGCCGGGCCAGCCCCATTTCGGCAAGTGGGGTCATGGACCCGGCGCGACACCGCTTTCGGACGCTGGATTTAAGCGGCCTGAGGCCACGAGGATTGTCTCTCCGCCTCGAGAAGTTGCTCCGCCCTGTGCGTGAACTCATGCCCGGACAGACCTGGGGCAATCGGATCGAGATAAGAAACCGAAATTGTCCCAGCTCGCTTATAGGGCCGGCCGGGTCCCCAGAAATGGCCCGAATTCAGAGCCACAGGAAGAACCGGTCTGCCGAGCCTGGTATAAAGCAACTCGACCCCACGCTTGAATTCGATCGGCTCTGAGACCGGCTTCCGAGTCCCCTGAGGGAAGATCAGCACGGAACGACCCTGAGCCAGCGCGGCTTGACTCTCCTCCACCATCTTCCGCACAGCCTTCGAGCCGCTCTCCCGGTCGATCAGGATCATCGGCGAGTTGCGTAGGAAGTAGGAGAAGACAGGAATCGTCAGCAGCTCCTCCTTGGCGACGATAGCCACATCCGGGAACAGTGCCAGGAATGCGAGCGTCTCCCAGGTGGACTGGTGATTGGCGATGATCAGGCAGGGGCCGTCAGGGATATTGTGTTGTCCACGCTCGGCGTAGGTCAATCCAACGAGCCACTTCAAGTTGACGAGGACACCGCGGGCCCACAATCGTGACGCCAGCCGAACACCCCGCTCCGGGGAACCGCACAGCCAGAGAATCGCCAGTACGGGCGCAAACAGTCCCGTCCAGATGGCCAGCACAAAGTCAAAGAATGTCGAGCGGATGCGCTGCACGGCGGATGAACCTTCCAAGGAGTCAGCGGTGAGAGGCTGCCGACGAGGGGACATCATGTCCGGAATCAACGGCGCGGATCTGCGATTCACCGGCAGCGCGTTCCGTCCCGCTTGCGGTGTTCTTGATCCTGTAGGTGAATTCAGAATTGCTCTCAGGCATCAGGCGAGTGACTTCATAAATGCCGCTTGTGCGGTCGGCAAAGTGCGTGCCGGCAGCATGGACCAACTGGCCGATGGAATATTTGTGGCTCAAAAGATGCCTCCTGTGATTAGTTGAGCGATGTCGGCCGAGGCGCTGTGTAAGCCCGGATTGGCCGATGATGCTCGACCTCAGCATCGCACGGCTTGTCGATGGTTCCGGACGGCACCATTCTGCCGTCGTCACGCATCATGTCAGCCGCACGATGAAATGCGCCGCATCATCGAGAATGTCGGCGAATTTTTAAGCCTAGGCTCCGGCTGAGGACCTGCTGAGCGGCGCGCGATACTCCGCGCGCTGCTCGCAAAGCTTGACCCAATACAATGCTTCAGATCGGAACCGATTAAACCTTCGGCTCTGCCGCCGAAGGGCGGGATCCGGGGCCGGAAGCTGCTCCCGGACGGCGTGCTCCGGCGGCAAAGCGAGGCTTGGGCTTGGGGGCAGCGATCAGCCCCTCTCGAATAGCCTGCTTACGAGCCACCTTGCGGCTGCGCCGCACGGCTTCCGCCTTCTCGCGCGCCTTACGCTCAGACGGCTTTTCGTAAGCCTTGCGCTGCTTCATCTCACGGAAGACGCCCTCACGCTGCATTTTCTTCTTGAGCACTCTGAGAGCCTGATCGACATTGTTGTCGCGTACCAAAACCTGCAAAGGATATCCTTTCTGTTCGTTGGGTTAATGCCGCTGCGGCATGTCTCCGATGGAAGTTAAATGAACGGTTCAGAAGACTACGTGCTACGAATTTCGCTCTCACGGACAGCCCGCTCGATCGCACCAGATTTGATTCGGTACGAAAGCTCGCCGGTCTGATCGGCCGGCATAAGCCGCGTGACTTCGTACACGCTGGCGGAACTCGTCTGGCCGTCAGAAAACCCGGGTTGCTTCAGCCGGACCAGTTGCCGGAGTTTGAACTTGTGAGACATCGGTCGATCTCCTTGCTGCTGAGTGAACTGAACTCGGCGCAAGCGCCGGGACGTGATCGGTAGGGGTCACTACTTTCGTGCTTTGCGGGCCGCATAGCGAGCATCACGGGCAGCCTTGCGCTCGGCCTCCAACCTGATGTCGTCTTCCGCCTTTTGGGCGGTTGCGCGTACTTCCTGCTCGGCTTGTTCTGCCGCAAGAGCCTCACTCTCTGCGGCCATGCGGGCGTTATCTGCAAGGCGCTGAGCTTTCCTCTCGGTAAGGCGGGTATCCCGCGCTTCGCTCATGGCAACCCGAGCGGCCCGCCGTTCCGCAACCGCAGGGTCATCAGGGCCGGGCTGCTGACGGAACTTTGCGACCATCGCCTGCTTCGCGTCCCTGGCGGCGTTCAGCCGTTCTCCAAAATCTTTCTGCTTCATTCCACTCATTGACCTTAACTCGTCTACGTTATCTGACTCAGGCCACCATCTACCGGACGCGCCGGATGCTGGTGATGGTGCCTTCCGGCAGCGATCCTTGCTCTTGCTGGGCCCGCGCAACCAAGCCAACGGCCCGCGTGTCGCCTGCCTGTGCAAGATTGTCGATCCACAGATAGGCCGTGCGACCATCGTCATAGCTCACCATGAACATGACCGATTTGGCAGGCGCAGCTCTTCGAAACGTGTTCATCACTTCCTCACTTGGCGACTATCGAATAGTAGAGTTTCCCAAAGAAAAAGCCGCTCCACCCGGGAGCGGCTTCGTGACGGCGCTTATGATGTGCGCCCAATCACCCTCAGGCCTTTTGGATATTGTTGACAGCGGTCTTGCCGGAGCGGCGATCCTCGGCCGTATCGAAAAAGACCTTCTGGCCTTCGACCAAGTCGCGCATGCCGGAGCGCTCCAGGGCGGTCGCATGGACGAACACGTCCTTGCTTCCGTCGTCAGGCTGGATGAAGCCGAAGCCCTTCATGTCGTTATAGAATTTCACGGTGCCCATGATCATGGGAGTACCCTTTTGCGGTCGATGCAGATGCACGTGAGCAAAGGCCCGCAGAGCGTGACCTCAACTCGGTTCGTCGATGGTTTGGAGAGAGTCCGAACGTGCGCCTGGCAGTACCAACAGCGAAACGGCCCGATTGTCCGGCCAAAGTCGATAATAGATATATAGAGAAAATTCAGAATTTTACAAGAGGGGCACCTGAAAACGGCCAAAGACCACGAGGTGGCTAGTAAAATTTACTCTGTTCTGGTGCCAAGAAAATTTCTGAGGGCCGCTGAAATTCAGTCCAGCATAGCGGTAATGACCATGATTGCAGGAAGATATTACTGTGGAGAGACTCATCCACGCTAGACGGGTGAGCGCGTAATCTTCTTGATCGGGATGCGCGGGCGGCCGGCTTTCTCGGCAATAGCATTGTCCTGCTCCTCGATGGTTTTCCGAGCGGGCTCATCGCCGTCAAGCCCGCCGAGAAGCGTACGTGGAACGCGCCGGTTCGAGCTGCGGGAGCCATCCTCGTAGAGAATGTCGAAGAGGGCATAGCCGCTCTCAACTGGCTTTGACTTCTTGCGGGCCAATGTTTGTGTTCCTTTTCCGGCTCGATACCGGAATGTAGTGTCGGCAAAAAAGCGCAGAGGCCGCCTCGGATGAGGCGACCTCTGTTGCAAAATTGGCGGTTAAAGGCCGAATTAAGCCGTTTTCAGGTTTCCAGCGGATTCCTTGCCGGTGCGGCGGTCGGATTCGACCTCATAGGAAATCTTCTGACCTTCAACCAAGCCACGCAGGCCGGCGCGCTCCAAAGCGGATGCGTGGACGAAGATGTCCTTGCCGCCGTTATCCGGCTGAATGAAGCCATAGCCCTTTGTTTCGTTGTACCATTTCACTGTGCCTGTCGCCATAACGAGTTCCTTTCCCTGTTATGATAAGATGAAGCCAAGGTGCAGTGATACCTTGGCTCAAAGTGTATCGATACTTGGGGAGATCGCCCGTGCAGGTGCACGATAAGGCGCAGCAGCTCAGTCGTCGGCCAGTTTCGATGTCGGGGACAATAGGCTGGCTCCGCAGCCGATTCAAGAGACTGACTCAATCTACTTCCACTTATCGCCGGCCTACACGATACCGAGAAGTCTACGCATGAAACCGTGCAGCCCGAGTTCGTGGTCCCATTGGTGCCTTGGGAAACCCTTATGTGGGCTCGTCTACGTTCCGCGTGGTTCGAGCAGCTTATGGTGGGATATCCTGCGCCTGGATCATCGATCGGCATCCACATAAGAATTTATCTCGTCACGCAAACGGCGTGGTCTGTCCCCTGCAGCTTGTATTGATGGGTTCCTTCTGTCGCCGCAGGAGTGTTGCCCTTAAGGAAATCGGCGCCCTAGAGACAAGTCTACATTGCAAACCCTTGCAAGGAATGCCGGATTTCAGCTCAAGCTGTCTCTAAGACATTGATGATGAAGGAAATGTAGCCGGATCTTCGGTTGCATTCAGGCGAAGCTATTCGCGCAAGCGTTGCAGTTTCCCGAAGTGGCGATTATCGTTTCAAGGGACTGAAACTGCGTCGTCAGGGCGATCCGAGGGAGAGGCTATGAATGTATCCGGTCATTGTCATCGGGCTGACGATTGTCTTGCCACTGGCCTCGATCATTGCCGAATCCCTGCTGGGCAGCTCCATCACTCCTGAAATCATTGCGAAATGGTTTGTGTTCTGGGCCGTAGGTGTGAGGTTGTTCGCGGCCGGGCTGCGTCAGGTTCTGCGGCCGTCATTCACGGCGAAAGCGATCTTCAAGATCGGTGATCCCACTGCTGAGAAGCTCGTCATCGAGATCGGCTTCGGCAATCTCTCGATGGGTTCGATTGCCGCGTTGTCGCTCGCATTTCCGAGCTGGGTTGTTCCAGCCGGGCTGACGGGTGTCGTTTATCTCGGTCTCGCGGGCCTCAAGCACATCGCGAACAAGGATCGCAATTCCACCGAGACTATGGCGATGATCACCGATCTGCTTGTGGCCATGATCGTTGCCGGCGCCATTCTCATGCGGTTGTGAGCAACGCGGCGAGAAACTCGGTGGCATCAAGCCTGCTTGGCCAGATGATCGCTGTCGAAATGAAGATAGGTGAGATCGAATTCGGCAGCTCCCTTGAGGCCTTCCCAATCGAGAATGTTGAGTGCGCCACCGCGCAGAACGATGAGGCCGTCGCTCCTGAGCTCCTGGAGAATACGGTTCACATGAACTGTCGATAGGCCGAGGGCGTCGCCGATCTCATTCTGCGTCAACGGCAAGTCATATCCGTTCTTCTCGGCAAGCCCCACGGCACGCAGGCGCATCTGGAGTTCGCATAGAAGATGCGCCATGCGCTGGTAGCCGGAGCGGCGTCCGAGACCCACCATCCATTCACGGAATATCGCCCCTTCGATGAGGCTGTCTCGCCAAAAGATTTCGGCGAGCCTCGGATGGCTACGAAACAGATTGCGCAGGAACGGGTGGGGAATCATGGCGACACGCGTTCTCACAAACGTGCCAAGGTTATTGTCCAGAGTGCGTAGGAAAAGGCTTTGTAGGTCGGGTATGTCGCCCGGGATATAAAACCCCATGATCTGCCGTTTACCGTCAGGCAGAAGCTTATAGCGGCAGGTGAAGCCTTCGAGGATCATGCAGCATTCGGTAGGGCTGTCACCGTCTCGTACTATATCGGTGTCCGCCTCGAAGATCCTGACATTGACAGGCAGATCGAGGATTGCCTGCTTATCTTCTTGGGTCAGGTCGGCGATGCTCTCCAGCTTTCGCAGAACGACGACATGCTCCGCCTGCTGTCTCAAGGGGAGGATCATCACGCCGCATCCTTTCTTACCGCATTGTCCTGTCGTCCGGGACTCAAGCCGACCTTACCCGTTCTTTCCGCCTTCCGCACAATCCAAATGCTCCAAAGACTGAATACGTACATTTGCCAGAGGTGAGGCGTCAGCCAAGCCGCAGGCGCTTCCAGACGATTTAGGGGGGCATTCCGACGTGGCGATATCGTGGATGTCCTTTTTTCGAATCCGGAACCACGTTGTGGAGCGCTGTTTCCAATCCGGGCTTCCGCATGAGGATCGTAGGAAAGAGTGAGCTGATCGGAACTGGAAGGACAGATGTTTTGATAATGCCGTATGAGATTACGTAGAGGATACGGGAAAGGTGTGATGATTTTCCTGAGATGACTATCTATTCGTATAGGATACGAGCCGAAATCGAAAAGTAAGCGAGTGAAAATATAACAATAAATCATGTTGGTCACGATTTTGCCCTATTCGGAATCGAAAAGGGATTCCAAGAGAGCGAACGACAAGTTTGGTTCGCCTTCAGTACTCTTGTTTAAGCATTGAGTTATCCCAAAATTTTCTGAATTTAGTTTGTGTATATTCTCATCGGTCTGACTAAGGTTTGTTCAAACATATAATGAAAGTGCCTGAGAAGACTTGATAAAGAGTCTCGATGGGCGCTCGGGGCAAAAATCATGACTTTGAAAGCCAATGTCGCGCCTAGCGGCAACTTTGACTTGAGTAATTGGAAACTCACTCTCCCGGTCGATTCCTCCGGCAAGATCAGCGGCACAGCCATCGAAGTTAAAGATCTAAGTGGCTACCAGAACAGCAAGTATTTCTACACTGCTGCTGATGGAGCCATGGTGTTCTACGCCGCCGCCGACGGCGCCACTACGAGCGGGTCGTCCTATGCACGCTCCGAACTGCGCGAGATGAGCGGCACGGCGAAGGCCGCCTGGAATCTCTCCACGGGCGGCTTCATGAGCGCGACGCTCGAAGTCGATGCCGCGCCGATGCGCGACGGCCAGGGCAAGAAGATCGTGGTCGGCCAGATTCACGGTGAGGATGACGAGCTGGTGCGTCTCTACTGGCACGACAACAAGCTCTATTTTGCCAATGACCTTTCGGGCTCCGACAACAAGGAACACACCTTCAACTTCAAGGCCGAGGACGGTTCCGCTCCCGATGTGTCGTTGAACGAGAAGTTCTCGTACACGATCAACGCAAAAGGCAATGTGCTCGACGTCGATATCCATGCCGACGGCAAGGTCTATCATTCGCACACGACCATCAACAGCGTGTGGCAGTCGGATAGCTTCTACTTCAAGGCAGGAGCTTACCTCGGTGCGAACGAGACCAATGGTTCGGGCTTTGGCCAGACATCGTTCTATGCGCTTACGTTCAATCACAACGGTGCAACGCCGGCGCCGACAAATCCGGTGCCGGCTGACCCGACGCCGATCCCGAAGCCCGATCCCAAGCCGACGGATCCGACTAATCCCGACACGCCTGTGCCTGAGGTTCCTGGCCGTCCGGTAACCACGAAGACGATCAATGGATCGAACAGCAACAACTACGTGACGGGTGCTGCAGCCAACGAATGGCTCAAGGGCAATGCGGGTCGCGACGTATTGTGGGGCAAGGCCGGCAGCGATGTGCTGACAGGCGGCACGCAGGAAGACACCTTCGTTTTCGATACCGCCATCGGCAAGGATGTCGATTACATCACCGACTTCAATGTAGCGGACGATTCGATCCGCCTGGACAACAAGATCTTCAGCAAGCTGACGAAGACCGGCACCTTGTCGTCGAGCTTCTTCAAGATTGCCGAGAAGGCCGGCGATGCCAATGACTACATCGTTTACAACAAGACCACCGGCACTCTGTCATACGATGCCGATGGCTCGGGTTCGGGTGCGGCAAAAGCCTTCGCTGTGATCGAGAACAAGGCGGCCCTCACCGCTGCCGATTTCATCGTGATCTAATTCACACCATTGCCAATGGCGGTCTCGGCACGCGCTGAGGCTGCTGCATACAAGCGGGCACCCATCCGTTTTCCGGCTCGGGCCGCCCGCTGATTCTGAACGATTGTGTATTTCGATAATCAGGATTTTTTATTTATTGCTCTTCGCAATTAATCCTAAGACCAACATTTCAAAGTAAGCCCCGCCTCACGGCGGGGCTTTTTTATTGCCGATTCCTAGACTCATTCCGCCGGCGTCATCCGCGCGGTGGGCGCAGGCGTCACTGAGTGCGCGGGGCGGAAGACGAAGTAGGCGAAGAGCAGCATGGCGGCGAGAACCATGATGGAGGAGATGCCGGCAATCGGATCGAAGGCATCGTACCCGAGATGAAGAGCGCCGACGGCAATGGTCAGAATGACCGTGCCGATGGTCCAAAGATAAACCTGGATCATGGCGAGGCGGCTCGTATCGAGGGCAGGGCGCCGCTCATAATAGATCCCGAACAGGAACAGCGACACCCAGCCGAGCAGGTTGAGATGCGCGTGTGCGGGCATGAGGGCGTGGTTCTGGGATGCGGCCATCCCGATCCCCATTCCCATTCCGGCGATGACACACAGAACGGCGAGCCTGAAGCTGAGAGCAGATGCGGTCATGGATACCCTCCTGAAGTGTTCCCTTGGCGTTATGCTTGTTTTAGCTTCAAACACACTGGCATCGTCCGATCTGTGAGTAAAATCACACCGCCGACTCTTTAGTATGATGGTGCGCAATACGTTATTTTGTGTCAAATTCTTTTGACTTGAAAACAGAACGGCCCGCGTGAGCGGGCCATTCGTGTTTTGGACAGGTCAGGGAAATAGACTGTTTGTCCGGGACGATTAGGGCTTCCTATTGCCGGATTCTTCCAAGTCTCTGCGTTGATCCTTCTCGCTCAATTGCCGACCGCCCGATGAACCATTGCCTTGGTCTTGAGGGTGGGGATCAGCCTCGGTCGGCGGGACGTTGCTTTGCTCCGCCAAGCCCTTGTCATCATGACCGGATTTCCCGCCCATGACTTCGCTCCAAAAAATCATGTCAAATCACTTGCCGCTATGCGAAGATCCCGCGCCCATGTTCTGTTTGTCCTGCAAGGCATGCTCGCAGCGTTCAACATGGTCGGCAGCCCGCTGATGCACCTGCTCGGTGCTGCGGCAGGGATTCTCGACGTCCAAGTGGCAGAATTGACACTTCATGGCAGCCTCCTTTTCCAAAATATCTGGAGGCCAACGTGAAGAGGCGCGCCGTGTTCCGATCAGCCGCGTGGCCACATAAAGCCGAGGATGGGCTCAGCCGTAAAGATAGGTGGGGAGCCAGAGGCCAAGCTGCGGAAAGATGTAGAACATCGCCATGGCAACGATCACGAGAAGGAGAAAGGGCATCACGCCGGCGAAGATCTCGTTGATCGTTACATGAGGCGGCGCGATGCCCTTCAGATAGAATGGCGCCATCGCCACCGGCGGTGACAGGAACGAGGTCTGGATGTTCAGCGCGATCAGCACTCCGAAGAAGATCGGATCGATGCCGAAATTGTCGAGCAGCGGCAGGAAGATCGGCACGAAGATCACCACGATCTCCGTCCATTCCAGCGGCCAGCCGAGAACGAAGATGATCGCCTGCGTCAGGATCAGGAACCAGAACGGCGAGAGGTTCAGATGCGTGACAAGATCCTCGATAGGCTGATGGCCGCCGAGGAAGGCGAAGATCGACGAGAAGATGAAGGAGCCCACGAAGAGCCAGCACACCATGGCGGATGTGCGTGCGGTGAGAATGACTGATTCCTTCAGTTTGGAGAATGTGAGCGAGCGATAGGCGGCGGCCAGAAGGAGGCTGCCGAGGGCGCCGACAGCGGCGGCTTCCGTCGGGGTCGCGATGCCGAAGAAGATGGCGCCGAGTACCGAGAGAATGAGAATTGCGAGGGGGAAGAACGATGTCGCCAACGACCAGACGACCTTCACAAGCGGCACTTTTCTCTGTTCCGCCGGAAGCTTGGGCGCGAGACTCGGATTGATCATGCAGCGGATGATCACGTAGAGCATGTAGAGACCGGCGAGCATCAGGCCGGGAAAGAGCGCGCCGGCATAGAGCTTCGGCACGGAAACTCCCGCCGTCGCGCCGTAGAGAATGAGCATAACGCTGGGCGGAATCAGAATGCCGAGGCAGCCGCCCGCGCAGACCACACCCGATGCGAGGCGCGTATCGTAACCTGCGCGCAGCATGGCGGGGAAGGCGAGCAGGCCCATGAGCGTCACGACCGCGCCGACGATGCCGGTCGCGGTTGCGAAAAGGGCGCAGGTGAGCAGCGTCGCGACCGCAAGCGAACCGGGAATGCCGCCGACCGCGATCTGGATGGAATGAAACAATCGGTCGAGAATGCTCGCTCGCTCGATCACATATCCCATGAAGACGAAGAGCGGGATGGCGACGAGCGTATCGTTCGTCATTGCCGAATAGGCGCGTTGCACCACGAGCGCGTATACGATGTCACCCATGGCCATGTAGCCGAAGCCGAAGCCTAAAGCCATCAGCGTGAAGGCGATGGGAAAGCCGAACATGATGAACACGATGAACAGGCCGAGCATCAACACGCCCAGCTCAGGATTCCCCAGCCCCCACGACGCCAGCATCAGATACTTCCTTCCTTAATGCCTTCTTGTTCGGCTTTTTCGAGAATGAGTTTTTCCGTTTCTTCGACATCGTGAAGGCGCGGCGGCCACTCGCCGCGACGCAGGCACTCGATGCATCTCAGGACCTCCGCCAGGCCCTGCACGGCCATGAGAACGCCGACGATGGGGATCAGCGCCTTAAAGGGATAGATCGGCGGCCCGTTCGGCGAGTTCATGGAATGCTCCCGCATCATCCAGGACATTTCCGTGAACGGGATGCCCGCATAGACGAGAGCGAAGATGCCTGGAAAGAAGAAGAGGAAATACAGAACGAGATCGAGGCCGGCCTGCCGGCGCGCCGACCAAGTGCGATAGAGAAAGTCGCCTCTCACATGGCTGTTGCGGGCCAGTGCATAAGGTCCTGCCACCATGAAGAGCAGCCCGTAGAGCATGTAGCTTGCGTCAAAAGCCCATTCGGTGGGCGCGCGCAGCACGTAGCGGGCGAAGACCTCATAGCAGACGGCGAAGGTGAGGACGACGATCGCCCAACTCACTGTCTTGCCGATGGACGTGTTGATGCGGTCGATGAAATAGACGAAGCGCATGCGGGAAGACCTTCCAGGTCATTCGGCGGGGCATGAATTGAGGACGGCGCAATCGGCGCCATCCTCATGAGTAAAAGACCTGCGGCGGAGAGCCCCTCAGAGCGTCTTGTAGAAGTGGTCGTAGGCCATCTCGCGCGAAGGCTCGTTCAGGCGCTCATAGGCATAGGTGCGCTGCACCCAGGCCTTCTGGCTGTCGATGACCTTCTTGAAGAACGGATCCTTGGAGAGTTCCTCGATCACCTTGTCCCATGCCTCGAGCTGCGTCTTCAGCACGGCATCGGGTGTCTTCTTCACGGTGACGCCACGGCTTTTGATGATCTCCAGATCCTTCGAGTAGCGGTCGAGAGCCTTCCAGGACATGTCGGCGGATTCCGCCTCGGCCCCGTATTTGAGAATGGCCTTCAACTCGGCGGACAGCGCGTCGTATTTCGCCTTGTTGAAAAGAAGCTCGAACGTCTCGCCGGATTGATGATAGCTCTGGAGCATCAGGTTCTTCGATACGTCGGGGAAGCCGAGCACGAGATCGGAGGAGGGGTTGTTGAATTCCGCTCCGTCGATCACACCACGTTCGAGCGCCGGCACGATCTCACCGCCGGCGAGAATGGTGACGGCCGCGCCGAGTTGGCGGTTGAGGTCGGCGGCAAGGCCTACGGTGCGATACTTCAATCCCTTGAACGCATCCGCCGATGTCACCTCGCTCTTGAACCAGCCGAGCGGCTGCGCCGGCATCGGACCCGAGAGGAAGCCGACGAGGTTGAGCTTGAGGATCTGCTGCTGCAGCTCGTTATAGAGATCGTAGCCGCCGCCGTAGTTCATCCAAGCCAGGAACGAATTGGCGTTCCAGCCGAAGGAAGGGCCGGTGCCGAACAGGGCATAAGCCTTGTTCTTTCCGTACCAATAGGCCGCCACGCCGTGGCCGCCATCCAGAATGCCGGCATGTACCGCGTCCTGAAGCTGGAAGGCGGGGACGACGGCACCGGAGGCGAGAACGTCGATCTTGAGACGCCCGCCCGACATTTCGTTTACGCGCTTGGCGAAGTCGTTGCAGAATTCGTGGAAGATGTCGCGATTGGGCCAGGTGGACTGGAACTTCCAGGTAAGGGTCTGAGCTCGCGAAACCTGGGGGGCGGCAATCGTTGCGGCGGTACCGAGACCGGCAACTTGCAGGAAATGACGACGGGAATGCTTGGACGATCCCGAAGGTATGACCTCTGGGGACTTGCCTTTCTTCATGCTTTCCTCCCTCACCCCCTGATTGTTGTGAAGGATCGCGCTTTTTTCTGAGCGGGCGCGTTAATCCTGAAAGGATGCTGCGGCACTTTGTCATTAAATTCAAGTGCCGCCCACCTAAGGTCTAAGGGATGTGTTAGGAGAGCGCGGTTTTTACTTAAGAGGATCCGCCACGTTGCTTGCAATAGCAGGATGAGGACTCCGCTATCACGCAAATGTGTTGAGGACTAATCCGAATTCCCCAAGGTACGATGCTCCCGGTCAAACATGCTCCAGTGCGGCTGTGAGATCCGCGAGCAGGTCTTCCCAATGTTCCAACCCGACTGACAGGCGCACGAGGCCATCCGAGATCCCCATCTCAGCACGCAGCTCCGTGGTGAAGCGCTGATGGGTCGTCGTCGAGGGATGCGTGACGAGGCTCTTGGCATCGCCGAGATTGTTGGAGATGCGGATCAGTTTGAGAGCGTTCATGAAGCGGAATGCCGCCTCCTTCCCGCCGCGAACTTCAAGCGCGATCATGGTGGATGCGCCCGTCATCTGCTTTCTGATCAGATCCGCTTGCGGATGGTCGGGCCGGCCGGGATAGATCAGGTTTTGAAGCTTGGGATGGTCGTGAAGAGCATCGGCCAGGAAGCCCGCATTGGCCGTCTGTCGTTCGACGCGCAATGACAAGGTCTCCAGCCCTTTCAAAAGCACCCAGGCATTGAACGGCGAGATCGAGGGGCCTGTCATGCGCAGGAATTGCTGCACCTTGGTCTCGATGAACTCCGTCGAGCCCAGGATCACGCCGCCGAGACATCGGCCCTGTCCGTCGATATGCTTGGTCGCTGAGTAGACCACGCAATCCGCGCCCATTGCGAGAGGTTTCTGGAAGAGAGGCGTGGCAAAGACGTTGTCGACGGTGAGCGTCGCGCCAGCCTCGTGGGCAATGGCGGCGACGGCGGCAATGTCAATGATCTGAAGGCTGGGGTTGGACGGCGTCTCCAGAAGGAAGGCCTTCGTTTCCGGGCGCACGGCATCGCGCCATGCCTTCAGGTCCAAGCCATCCACCAGCGTGCAGGCGACACCGAACCGGGGCAGCAGATCCTCGACCACCCAGCGGCAGGAGCCGAACAGACCGCGCGCCGCCACCACATGATCGCCCACTTGGACCTGGGACACCATGGCAGCCGTCACCGCCGCCATACCACTTGCCGTTGCCCGGGCAGTCTCAGCGCCTTCGAGGGCAGCGATGCGTTGCTCGAACATGTCGATAGTCGGGTTGGAATAGCGGCTGTAACTGTATCCGGCCTCTTCGTTGAGGAACCGCCGCTCCGCGCTTTCCGCGCTTTCATAGACGAAGCCTTGAGTGAGGAAGAGGGCTTCCGAGGTTTCGCCGAAGGGCGTGCGGAGCTGGCCTTCGTGGACGAGGAGAGTTTCCAGGCGGTAATTCGGGTCGTGTGGCGATGTCATGGGGTTACTTTAAAATCGTTCTTTAAAAAGAACAATCGTTTTATCTGGAGAAAGTGGCTCAGCTTTCTTCCGGACCCTGGAGCAATCGCTTTAAGCAGGCCGACAGGGATTCCCGCCATGGCGGCAGGTGAATGCCATAGATTTCCGCCAACTTCGTGCAGTCCAGGCGCGAATTGGCGGGCCGCTTGGCGGGAGTAGGATAGTCCGCCGTCATAATCGGGCGAACCTTGGCGGTAGGCCCGCCGAGCTGCGCGGAAGATGCGAAGATCTCCGTGGCGAACTCGGCCCAGCTGGCCGTGCCCGACCCCGCCATATGAAACAGGCCGCGCAGGCGCCGGTCCCCCGGGTTGTCCAGGAGCTTTCTCCCGACCTTCAGAATACCATCCGCGATATCGATGGCGCTGGTGGGCGAGCCGATTTGATCGGCGACGACGCCGATCTGCGCTCTCTCCGCGCCCAGCCGCAGCATGGTCTTTACGAAATTCTTGCCGAAGGGGCTGTAGACCCAGGCCGTGCGCAGGATCACGTGGTCTTCGGCCTCGGCGGCCACAGCCTGTTCGCCCATGAGCTTCGAGGCCCCATAGACCCCGGGCGGGTTGACCGGATCGCTCTCGCGATAGGGACGGTCGAGTGTCCCGTCGAACACGTAATCGGTCGAGATATGGATGACGGGAATCCCCATGGCTGCGGCAGCGCCCGCAACGACGCCGGGGCCGATGCCATTGATGGCCTGCGCCAGCTCCGGCTCCTTCTCGGCCTGGTCGACAGCCGTGTAGGCCGCCGCATTGACGATGAGGTCGCCGCCGGTCTCGCGCAGGATATCCTCGATCCCGGAAGGATCCGCGAGGTCGAGCTTAGGGCGCCCCAGCAGAACGGTTGTCGCGCCGTGAGCTGAAGCGCGCTCCGCCAGAGCGCGGGCAACCTGACCCTGCTGGCCTATGACGATGATGCGCATGAGGATCCTTCTTCTGCCATGCGGATACCGGGAAAAGACGGAAGTGAGCAACATTGCTGCTTCTGAAGAGGAATTTATTGCGATGCAGTATCACAGTCCTGTCACTCTTTGCCTGTAAAGGTCGATTCGTGGACAGAGAAAGATGAGGATGGAGGAGGGTATGTACGCTTACAACTTATTCCGAAGCACCCACCAAGACGGTCTCGTCTGCGCGGTTCCGGAGGAGCGTTCAGTACCATCCTTCGTGGTCGAGCCGCTTTGGCAATTCAGCGGCCGGGTCGACAATTGCGAGACCCCGCTCGGCTTCGACAGGCAAGCCGCCATGACAGGCGTGCGTTTCAATGGTTTCTATCTCTTCGCAAGCTTTCCCAAGGATCTCTCGCATTCGTAAGGATTTCATGAAATCGCCGGTCCGGCGCAGGGCTGCGCCGGACGCATGGAGACCATTTAAGCACTTGATCTTAAGCTTGGGCTGCCATCAATCTGGCTGACCCTGCGCTTGCCGCTTCACCATTCCTGTGTGAGCCGTGAATTCCTCCCTCGTTCTGATCTGGTCGGTCACGGCCGCGACGACCCTGCTCCAAGCCGGCAACGGCCTTCTGCAGGCCTTGATGCCGCTCCGTATGCAGGCCGAAGGCCTTTCCATCACTGCCATCGGCCTCGTCGCGGCGGCTTATGGACTGGGGTTCTCGACCGGCTGCTTCATCGCTCCGGCCTTTATCCGCCATGTGGGCCACATTCGTGCCTTCGCCAGCCTCGCGGCTGTGGCTTCAGTCGTCGTCCTTGCGATGACGCAGGCGCATTCCACCGGGGCCTGGATGATCCTGCGCGGACTTACCGGCGTGACATTCGCCTGCATCTTCACACTGACCGATGGATGGATCAGCGCCCGGGCGACATCGAGCCATCGTGGCCGCATTCTCTCGATCTACATGATCTGCACGAAAGTGACGCTGATGATCTCGCCGCTCGGCATCGGGCTCGGCGACATCAGGACGGACGGGCTGTTCATGGCGGTCAGCGCGGGATTGATCCTGTCGCTGCTTCCGATTGCAGCGACGACAACCAAGGAACCGCCGCCGCCCCAGGGCGTCAAGATCGATGTGCGAGGCCTATTCGCTGCGGCGCCATCGGCTGTGGTGGGGTCTTTCGTCGTCGGACTCGTCAATGGTCCCGTCATTGCCATCACGCCGGTTTTCGGCGTGAGCATCGGCCTGAGTCAGGAAGTCGCGGCGGCGCTTCTCGTGGCCCTTCAGGGCGGCAGCCTCGTGATGCAATGGCCGCTCGGCTGGCTGTCGGATCGAGCCGACAGGCGCATCGTCATTGCGGCCCTTGCAGCCGGCACCAGCGTCGTATCCCTCGCGATCCTTCTGGCCAGCTATATGAGCGCGCAGACGACGGTGATCTGGCTTTTCGCCGCCTGGGGCGGGCTGGCCCTGTGCATCTATTCGATCTGCGTGGCGCATGCCTGCGACATCGTCGATCCGGGCCGCATCATCTCGACCATCGGAACGCTGCTGTTCTCCTGGGCAGTCGGCGTGACCATCGGGCCGCTGCTCGGCGCTGCCGCCATGGAGCTGCTCGGGCCGCAGGGATTGTTCATCTACTCGGCCTTTGCGTCCCTGGGGCTTGCGGCCTTCATCGCCGTGCGCATTCTCCAGGTGCAGCGCCCGCGAGCGAAGGGCGGCTTCGTCGAAGTAGCGCCGACGAGCTCGGCCGCCAGCGTCGTGACCTCCCGTACGGAGGCCGCAGCGGATCAGAACGTGGCGTCCGCCGTCGTCCGCGAGGAAACATCCTCGTAGCGGTTGAGACGCTTGTCGATCATGTCGTCGATCTTGCTGTAGACCTCCGACACGCTGAGCTGACGGGTCTTCTTGCCGTCCTTGGCGAAGAACAGCGACTTGTTGGAACGGGCCGCCGCCGGAAACGCGCTTTTCGCGCTCTTCTTGGGCGTATCGTCCACGAGCGCGATGAAACGGCTCGCGCTGTCCACTCCGAAGAAGTGCGAGAGATAGAACTCGGAACGGCTGAGCTTGCGCTCCAGACGCTTCTCGATCTTGGCCTTGTCCCGCTGCATCATCTCCGCCGCCATGAGAGACGAGATGTAGGGGTTACGGCGCAGGCCGAGGATATGCTCCAGCTTGGCGGGATCGTTGACGGACAGCTTGCCCTGCGGACCCTCGATGGCTTGCGCTTCCATGATCAGGCCGTGCTTGGGTCCGAAGGACCGGACGGCCTCCAGCCACGTGCTCGAGATGAACTGGAACAGGCCGACGGCGGATGAGGTCGAAGCCTTGTTGCCGGGCAGGAAGCTCGATTCCTTGTCGGCCAGCGCCATCATGTAGACCGGGTCGGCCTCGGTGAGCTGCGACGCGCGCAGGATCGTGTCGACGATCCAGATCGGCACGCGCATTTCCTCGAATTCCATGTATTCGGTGATCGTCACGTCGATCTCGTCATCCGCCTCACCTTCCGATGCGGGAGGATTGGTTACGGGGAGAGAGACGACGAATTGCTCCAGGAGCTTGTCGTAGGTCAGGAAGTCGACAGGCTCGGTCGGATTGATGGCTTCGAGCGGATCGCTGGAATCCGTCCGATGCTCGACAGGAGCATTCGGATCGAAGGTACTGGTCGGGTGTGGTTGAAGCGCGAGTGCCTGCGCGGAGCCGGGATTGACTCCCAAGCTGATGAATGCGGTCAAACCCACCCCCGCAACCAGATTGAGGAATGTCTGCCACTTTTGTGACGGCGCATGGTTCAGCCGCGCTGATTGCGCCTCAAGGTCGAGAGTGTCGGTATCCGCACAACACAAAATCGATGACTGGCATGCGCCTTTCGGCGCTGTCAGAGCAACCTGCATTCGGTGTAGCCCCCTGAAATGGCCGCTTCCTGTCTGAGCCAGGTTCGCGGTCCTTCTTCATTGACGAGGGCGAGTATGTGCTAAGTCCATATGTCCAGAATAGGTCAGCTTGGCCTTTCGCTAAGAATTGGTTCCCTGGTGCGACGATGCGCCACCCGCTTACGTAAAGAGGAATTCAAATGAGTTTCTCTTTAATTTAGGGAAAAACGCGACAATTCTACGCAACTTCTATAGGGGCAACTTGCCGCAACGGAATAAAACTTATTGATGATCCAAAAGCGTCAAACAATACATTCCGTTGCGTAATATGGCTGGATAAAGGCAATCCAGAGCATGAAAAAGAGCCGGATGCCTCGGGCATCCGGCTCTTTAGCTTTGTTTCAGCCTTCGTGATCGCGGTTACCAGGTGGCGCGCAGTCCCGCATAGAAGGAGCGGCCCGCCGTGCCGTAATCATAGACCTCCTGATAGCGCGCATCGGTCAGGTTCTCCGCGCGGGCATAGATGCTGAAGGTATCGTTGATCTTGTAGTCGGCATAGACATCGAGCCGGGCGTAGGGAGCAAGCTCGTAGAGCTCTCCCGGCGACGAAAAGCGGCTTCCCACGAACACTACGGATGGCTCGATGGACAAGCCTTGAATGGGCGTCATCACGAAGCCGAGGCGTCCTTCGTCGCGTGGGCGGCGGGCAAGGCGAAGGTCCGTCTCCTCATCGAAGGCTTCGAGATACGTGTAGCTCGCCTTGATGTTCAACCACGAGGGGATGACCTGCATATCGGCGGACAATTCCAAGCCGCTGGTGCGCGCCCGGTTCACATTGATGAAGCAACCATAAGTCTGCTCAGGCTGGCACGTATCGGCGATGCCGTAACCGATCAGGTTTCGGAAACGGTTGGCGAAGAACGTCGCCGAGAGCAGCACGCGATCATCCGCCAAACGCTGATCCACGCCCACATCGAAACCGATGGAACGCTCGGATTCGAGATCAGCGGTGCCGGAGAAGGGATCGAATTTCTGATACAGCGTCGGAGCCTTCGCGCCGGTGCCGAGGCTCGCGCGCAACTTGGTGCCGGTCTCGACGAATTCGTAAGCGGCGGTTCCGCGCCACGTGCCGAAGGTGTCGCCATCTTGAATTGCATCGAGGCGGCCGCCGAGTGACAGATGCAGGTTCTCGAACAGGCTGAACTGGTGGAGAGCATAGAGCGAGCGCGTCGTCTGCGTGGCATCCACCGTTTCGCGTTCCGGCGTCTCGATGGGAAGCACGTTGCGCGTCGTGGAGATGAGCTGCTCCTGTTCCGCTTTCGCGCCGAAGGTGAGAAGTCCGAAGGTGCCGAGCTTCAGATCGCCCTGATATTCGGCGGAGAGCCGGCCGCCCTGATATCCGTAATCGTCCCAATAGAGGCTCGGCAGGCCGTAGGAACCAATGAGACGATAATCGCGATCCGTGCGACTGCCGGACACGAGGAACGTGTTCTTCAGCATTCCGTCGAAGGTATTGGCGGTCAGGCGCGAATGGCCTTCGTACAAGCGCTGCTGCGTCCGTGAAGGCGCGTCCGGCAGAAACTCGAAGGAGGACGAACTGTTGTCGATCTGAGCTCTGTTCGTGTTCGCATAGCCGCCGATTTCGAATTCCACGTCAGGCGAGATCGCAACCGTCACGCGTCCAGCCGCACCCAAGCGTTTTGCGCTGTCAGATTCGAGCGGCGAAGAAAGCGCATCCTCAATGCGGCCGATACGATAGCCGTAGCGCGAGAAGCCCGCCGTATCGAAGCCGGTGGCCGAAAAGGCGTAGGAGACCGCACCGTTGCTGCCTGAGATTGCGGCGCGTCCGGCCTTGGTGGCGTAGCTTCCGCCTTCCACGCCCACGCTGATGCGCGGCGCGCCTTTGCCCTTGCGGGTGATGATGTTGATGACGCCGCCCATGGCATCGGAGCCGTAAAGCGCCGATTGTGGACCGCGCAGAACCTCGATGCGCTCGATATCGACTGCCGACAGGTTGGAGAAGTCGAACTCGCCAGAATCCGAGGACGGATCGTTCACGCGGATGCCGTCGATGAGCACGAGCGTCTGGCCGGCTTCCGCACCGCGGATGCGCACGGTCGTCGTGCCGCCGGGTCCGCCCGTTTCCACGACCGTGACGCCGGGGACGCGGCGCAGCACCTCGACGGGCGTCTTGATGGATTCTTTCTCGATCTCTTCGCCCGTGATCACCGAGATGGCGCTGCCGGCCTGGGTGATCGCAAGGGGAGAGCGCGTGGCCGTGACCACGAAATCGGGAACGGGCGGAGCCTCATTGATGGATTGCGCATGGGCAGCACCGAGGAAGAGCGCGCAAAACGAGACGGATGCCGCAAGCATGCGGCGTGAAGGCAGAGTCATGGAGACCTCCTGCTCGCCCCACCGGCGAGCAAAATGGGTTTGCGTTTTCGACGCCGGCCGGTCTCCTGGCTTGCGGGTCATCGCGAAGCGATCCGCCTTCCCAAATTCTCTTGAGCTTTCGCGCTCAAAGATTCAGTGGCATGAAGGATCGCCGCTCGCCGCTTACAGTTGCGGGGGCAGCCACGGAATAGGACAAAGTCCGCACCGTGTTCCCGTTTCACCTCGATGGTCGAGGCACCAACGTCGGAAACTCTCTTACGGGCTTGTTCCTCATGCCGCAACTGCGCCTTGGCAGGTTTTTCAGATGGATGCCGATGCTCGGCGTCACATTTTTGCTGTCTGCCATTGCGGCGCAGGCCCAAAATCGGCCCCAGCGCATCGTGTCGCTCAACCTTTGCACCGACCAGATGCTGCTGGCCCTCGCCGACAGGGAGCAGATCGCTTCCCTCAGCCCGCTGGTGCGCGATGCCTCGATTTCCTTCATGGCAAAAGAGGCGGGAGGACTGCCCGTCAATGACGGCCGGGCTGAGACGATCCTGTTCAGCGGAGCCGATCTCGTTCTCGCCGGCACCTATACCAGCCAGAGCCAGAGCGCCCTGTTGCGGCGCCAGGGCCTCAATGTCCTCGCCTTCGGCTCGTGGACGAGCTTTGCAGAGGGACGAGAGCAGATTCGTGCCATCGCGCAGGCGGTTGGGCATCCGGAGCGAGGCGAGGCTCTTGTGAAGGAAATCGACGCCGCGCTGGAACGCACGAAGGGGATTGCAAAAACCAAAAGCAGCGTTCTGATTTACGACCGGGGAGGGTGGGTGCTGCCCGCGACCTCGCCCACGAGCGAACTCTTAGGTCATATGGGCCTCACGCCGCATCACGAAGCGCTCGGCCTTCCCCATGGCGGAATGGCGCGGTTAGAGACCATCGTCACCACGCCACCCGACTTTCTTCTCGTCGATGAAGCCGCCGGACGCACGATCGATAACGGCACGGCGCTGTTCGTTCATCCGGCACTCGTCCGGGCGGTACCGCCGGAGCGCCGTCTCGTCCTTCAGAGCAAGCTGACGATTTGCGACGGCCCTTCCACGCCCGCCGCCATCGACGCGCTGGCTTCAGAGATCCGCGCGAAGGTGCGCTGACGCTCGATTCATCGGAGCCGCAGGTTTAAGGGAGGGGATGGCTTGAGCAGCACCGGGCATCCTGCCGCCACGAACACCACGGCCTCGCAGGCTTGCGCGATGAGCTGATTGAGGCGTCCCTGCTCATCGCGGAACGCGCGGCCCAAAGGCGTCGCTGGCACGATGCCGTGGCCAACTTCGTTGGAGACGAGGATCAAAGGTCCTTTTGCGTCCCGCACCGCGGCGGTGAGCACATCCGCTTCGCGCTTCACATCCCGTTCCGCGAGCAGGATGTTCGACAGCCAGAGCGTCAGGCAATCCACCAGCACCGCCTGTCCTGGCACGGCATGCATCCTGATGGCCTGCGCCAATTCCAGAGGTGCTTCCACTGTCCGCCATGTTTCATCGCGCTCGCCCTGATGAAGAGCGATGCGGGCACGCATCTCCGCGTCGAAAGCCTGTGCGGTCGCGATGAGCGTGCGGGATGGAGCGGCGTCTTGCGCCCATTGCAGCGCCAGACGGCTCTTGCCCGAGCGTGCGCCGCCCAGAACGAGAGCGGACCGGTAAGTTGTCATGGGCTTGTTCCTCGGGATCGCGAGTGTCGTTAGCCCGTCAAGCGGTTCAGAGGCAAGGTCATGTGCACCCGCAGGCCCTCCACCAACCACTCCCTGTCCAGGGTGCCGCCCAATTGCCCGGCAATGCTTCTCTGGGAAAGCTGCGTGCCGAAACCTTCGAATTCGGGTTCGCCCTCGATGGCCGGGCCGCCCGTCTCGATCCACAGCAAATCAACCAGGTCGTCTTGGATGGTCCAGCGAAGGGATAAGTGTCCCTCCGATTGTGAGAGACAGCCGTATTTGCCGGCATTGGTTGCCAGTTCGTGCAGGACGAGCGCGAGGCTCGTGGTGGCGTTGGAGCCTACCGGCACGCTGGGTCCCTTGATGTCGATTCTGTTCTCGCCTCCCTGTCGGTATGGCTCGATCACGGCTTCGCACAACTGCACCAGATCGACCTCGGAGCCTATGCCGTGATGCGTGGCTGCCGGCTGCACCAATTCATGCGCGCGTGACAGGGCTCCCAGGCGGCCGCGAAGGGCGTTTGCCATCTCCTTTGGATCCTTCGCCGTCCGGGCGGTCATGGAAACCATGCCGTTGGCGATGGCGAACAGGTTCTTGACCCGATGGTTGAGTTCCCGCGTCAGCAGCTCCTGCGCCTCTTCCGTTCTCTGACGGTCTGTGATGTCGCTCAGAACGCCCGACAATCGGACGGCGCGGCGCTCTCGGCCTTCTTCAATGAAGGAGGTCTGCCCGACCGAGCGGAACCAACGTAATTGTCCGTCGAGCAGGTTGGCGCGGTATTCGCATTCGTAATGACCGTCCCCGTCGGGCCCGCATGCGTGCTCGATGCATCTTTGCACCCGCTCACGGTCGTCGGGATGGACGGCGGCATAGGCTTCATGAAGGCTTGTGGTGTAAAGGCCTTCGTGCGGGGTATGGTGCAGAGCGCAGGATCCTTCATCCCAGGTAACCACGCCCGTTTCCAGATCGATCTGCCAGGTGCCGAGATTGGCCGCCTCCAGGGCAAGGCGGTACTGGGTCTCGAGGCCACGCATGGCCTCTTCCGCCTTCTTCTGGGCGTTAACGTTGGTGCTGGTGCCGAACCAGCGCTCGATCTCGCCGGATGGGGCGTGGGTGGGCATGGCGCGGCTGAGCACCCACTCATACTCCCCGGCTGCATTCCTGACCCGGAACTCGTCCTCGTAGGGGGCACCCGAGATCGTGGCCTGCTTCCATATCTCCAGAACCTGGGGCAGATCCTGCGGATGGACCACGGCCAACCAGCCCTCGCCGAGGAAACGCTCGATCGAAACGCCTGTGAATTCCTGCCAGCGGCGGTTCACGTAATCGATGGTGCCGTCGGGGCGGGTCGACCAGACCAGCTGCGGCAAGGCTTCCGCGAGAACCGCAAACCTGTTTTCCGTTTCATTGAAAGTCACTCAAACTCCCCTGGTCGCTTCGGATGCCCGTTTTACACCAAGTAAACACCATTCTTGTGGCCCTTTTTGGTGCTGACAATCGAAATTGCTCTCAACCTAGGATTTTCGGCCCGAAAGAGTAGCCCCCGAGAGTGGAACGCATTAAGAAGCCGCTCACGTCTGGCGATCTCCGCCATGAGCGCATAGATGCAGGGCAGCCTTCGACCCCGAAGCGCCCCGTATCACGCCGAGGCTGATTGATTTTTGCATGAACGATATGAGCCCCCAGCCGGTTGCTCCGCCCGACATGGCATCCGCTGACGCCCTTCATCCCAGGGAGCGCCGCTCCCGTCGCTTTGCCTGGATCGGCATGGCGGCGAGCCTTCTCCTGTTCGGCGCATCCCTAGTCGTGCTCTGGCACATCGTCTCGGATATCGACATCAATGAGCTGAAATCGGCCTTCACGGCCGCGAGCCTGCGCCAGATCGGCCTCGCCATCCTCTTCACGATCATCAGCTACAGCCTCTTGACCTGCTACGACGCCATTGCGTTACGTCAGCTCAAGCTTCAGATTCCCTACCGCACGACGGCTCTCGCCTCTTTCACCAGTTACGCGGTCAGCTTCACCCTGGGATTCCCGCTGCTCACGGCGGGCACGGTGCGCTACTGGATCTATTCCCCCAGAGGCGTCAGCCCCGGGCGGGTGGCGAGCCTGACCGTCATCACAGGCGTAACCTTCTGGCTGGGCATGACACTCGTCCTGGGCTGGAGCATGATCCGCAAGGCGGACGAGCTGGCAAGCCTCGTCTACACCCATATCTGGATGAACCAGCTCGTCGGCCTCGGCGCGGCGGTTCTGGTCGTCGGATACCTCGTCTGGGTCTCGCTCAAGCGCAGAGCGGTCAAGATCCAGGGCTGGAAGCTGGAACTGCCGGGCTTCCGCCTGTCCCTGGTTCAGATGCTGATTGGAGCAGCGGACGTATGCGCGGGCAGCGCCGTTCTCTTCATTCTCCTGCCGGGAGGGCATAATCTCAACTTCGAGACTTTCCTAGCGGTTTATATCTTCGCCGTCATGCTAGGCGTGGCGAGCCATGCGCCGGGAGGCCTCGGCGTCTTCGAAGCCACAATTCTCCTGGCCCTGTCGAGCTATCCCCGCGAGCCGGTGCTCGGCGCTCTGCTGCTCTATCGCCTGTGCTATTACCTTGTGCCCTTCGTGGTGGCGTTGGCCTTCCTCGGCGGTTACGAGGTCCGTAACCGCATCCGCGCCTCCCGCAGCGCCTTCAAGCCGGACGAGGAGCCTGCCTGATCAAGCGTGGCAGGAGATGACTCTTAGGGTTTCGGGCTTTAGATAGACCCCGAACCCTCCGAGGCCTTCCATGAGCGCTCCCGAAGAGAACCCGATTGACGGCGCTCCCGCCACGGACGCGGTGCGCCGGGCCACGCTGCGAGGCGCCGTTTTGGCGATTTTGCTCGTATTTCTGGTCGCGCTGCTGCGGGGTTATGGCGATATCTGGCTCGTGCTCGCAGCGATTGCCGCTCTGGTGCTGAGCATTATGCTGGGCGGAACGCGACGCCAGCCGAACCAGGAACGTCAGGTCAAGTCGATTGCCGCCGCGCGAAGCAGCATCGCCGAGGCCCTGCTCGCCCATATTCCCGATCCCGTGATCCTCGTGGACAGACGCTCCCTGGTGGTCGAGGCCAATCGGGCGGCCCATGCCCTCCTGCCGGGCCTCAAGACGGGACACCCGCTCTCCTTCGCTCTCCGCAGCCCCGATGTGCTCGACGGGATCGACGAGGTCCTCGAGACCGGGGTGCCCCTGAAAATCGAATATTCCGAGCGCATTCCCACGGAGCGCACCTTCGAGGTCCATATCGGTCCCCTGCAAGGCGACACGGCGAGCATCGGCGTCCAGTCCGGCGTGGTACTGTTCTTCCGTGACCTGACCTCCGCGCGGCGTCTGGAGGTGATGCGGGCGGATTTCGTGGCCAATGCGAGCCATGAGCTGCGCACACCCCTGGCCTCGCTTCTCGGCTTCATCGAGACTATCCAGGGGCCGGCACGCAACGATCCCAAGGCTCAGGAGCGCTTCCTCGAGATCATGCGGGTGCAGGCGCAGCGCATGAAACGCCTCATCGACGATCTGCTCTCGCTCTCGCGTATCGAAATGCGCGCCCATGTCCTGCCCACGCAGCCGATCGACCTCGTGGCCCTGGCCAGGCAGATGGTGGAAACACACGCGACCATGGCGAAGGAACGGGGTGTCACCATTCGCGCGACCATGCCGCCTCAGCCGGTCCACGTGCTCGGCGACCGGGACGAGCTTCTCCGAATTCTCGAAAACCTGATTGAGAACGGCGTGAAATACGGGGAGAGCGGTGGCGCGGTCGATGTGACCATCGAGAGCCCTCCATCCGAGACCGGGCAGGGGGGAGGCCATGTGGTGCTGTCCGTGCAGGATTATGGCCCCGGTATCGCCCCGGAGCACCTGCCGCGCCTGACGGAAAGGTTCTATCGGGTCGATATGGTGCAGAGCCGAGACAAGGGCGGAACGGGCCTTGGGCTCGCCATCGTCAAGCATATCGTCAACCGCCATCGCGGCCATCTCGACATCGCGAGCGAGCCGGGCCAGGGCGCCCGTTTCACCGTCACGCTTCCCGAAGCTCCCTCGATCAAGTGACAGCGTGAATCCTAAAAGTCCCAAGGGGATCCTTTGGGGGTGTCATTTAATTGTCATCCAACTGTCGTAGAGGCGACATGCCTCGGGCCTAGCTGTCCCATCGCGCAGTCTGAACGGGTTTTTGAGCCAACGGCCGCGCTTGAATGAACAGGGAGATTACTCGTGAAGATCATGTCCTTCGCCCTCGCGGCCGGCCTTGCCGTCGCTAGCTTTACCACGGCGTCCGCTGCTGACATCACTGGCGCAGGCGCGACTTTCCCCTTCCCGGTCTATTCGAAGTGGGCTGAAGCCTACAAGAAAGAGACCGGCAACGGCATGAACTACCAGTCCATCGGCTCCGGCGGCGGCATCAAGCAGATCCAGGCCAAGACCGTCGATTTCGGCGCGACCGACGCTCCGATGAAGGGTGCCGACCTCGACAAGAACGGCCTGCTCCAGTTCCCGACCGTGATGGGCGCCGTCGTCCCCGTCGTGAACATCCAGGGCATCCAGCCCGGCCAGATCAAGCTGACGGGCCAGGTGCTCGCCGACATCTTCCACGGCAAGATCGCCAAGTGGAGCGATGCCAAGATCGCTCAGCTGAACCCCGGCGTGAACCTGCCGAATGCCAACATCACCCCGGTCTACCGCTCCGACTCCTCGGGCACGACCAGCGTGTTCACCACCTACCTGTCGCAGGTTTCCGAGGCTTGGAAGACCGAGCTCGGCGCGAACACCACGATCAGCTGGCCCATCGGCCAAGGCGGCAAGGGCAATGAAGGCGTTGCCGCGACGGTGAAGCAGGTTCCGAACTCGATCGGCTATGTCGAGTACGCCTACGCCAAGCAGAACAACATCCCGCACACGCTGATCCAGAACCAAGCCGGCAAGTATCCGCAGCCGGAGATCAAGTCGTTCCAGGCTGCCGCTGCCAGCGCCAACTGGTCGTCGGCTCCCGGCTTCGGCATCTCGCTGACCAACCAGTCGGGCGACGATGCTTGGCCGATCACGAATCCCACGTTCATCCTGGTCTACAAGACCGCCGACAAGCCGGAGCAGATGGCCGAAGTCCTGAAGTTCTTCGACTGGGCCTACAAGAACGGCGACAAGCTCGCCTCCGATCTCGACTACGTCCCGCTGCCGGACAACGTCGTCGAGCAGATCCGCGCCACTTGGACGAAGGACATCAAGGACGGCTCGGGCAAGGCTGTCTACCAGATGTAAGACTGACGACCTGAACAAGGTTTGTCTTTTAAGGAGTGAGGGCGGATGGCTGGCGTGTCTGATAAAATGACCATATCGAACATACAGGCTGTCCGTCGCCGCTCCTCTCCGACTTTCGATCAGGGCTTCCGCAGGGCTTCCTACGGCTCCGCCCTGCTCGTTCTCTCGGTCCTTGCCGGCATCATCGGCACGATGCTTTATGGCGGGTGGCCTGCCTTCAGAGAGTTCGGCTTCGGGTTTCTGACCTCCAGCGTGTGGAATGTCGGGCTCGATCAATATGGTGCTTGGGTCGCCATCTCGGGCACGCTGACCTCCGCGCTCATCGCCCTCGTGATCGGCGTACCGATCTCCATCGGCATCGCGATCTTCCTCACGCAGCTTTGCCCGGCCTGGCTGCGCCGTCCCGTCTCGACGATGATCGAACTTCTGGCCGCTGTGCCAAGCATCATCTACGGCATGTGGGGCCTCTTCGTCTTCGCGCCGCTCTTCGCTCAATATGTGCAAATTCCGTTGACGAACATCGTTGAGGGAATGCCGATCCTAGGCACGATCCTTTACGCTCGCGTGCCGTCGGGCGTCGGCATGCTGACGGCGGGCATCATCCTGGCGATCATGATCATTCCCTTCATCGCCTCGATCACCCGCGACATTATCGATCAGATCCCGACCGTGCTGCGCGAAAGCGCCTACGGCATCGGCTGCACCACATGGGAAGTCGTGCGCCATGTGCTTCTGCCGCAGGCTGGCGTCAGCATCATCGGTGCCGTCATGCTCGGCCTTGGACGTGCGTTGGGCGAAACAATGGCCGTGACTTTCGTGATCGGCAATGCAAACCGCCTGTCGCTCTCGCTCTTCGACCCCAGCTCGACCATTGCATCTCGCATCGCCAATGAATTCAACGAAGCGTCCGGCATGCAGATGAGCGCGCTGCTTGCGCTGGGCTGCGTGCTCTTCATCGTGACCTTCATTGTCCTTGCCCTTGCGCGCCTCCTGATCGCTCGCGTGAAGACCCACTAGAGAGATTGATGATGGATATCGCTCTTCCCCATCCCGCAACAGCGGCGACCGCACCGGCCCCATGGGGGCGCGTGCGCCGCAGCCGCCATATCGCGGATCGTGCGCTGAAGATCATCTGCACATTGTTCACGTGCCTCGGCGCCTTCGTGCTCGGCTGGATCCTCTTGATGCTGATCTATGAGGGCGTCGGCGGTCTCTCGCTCGCGGTCTTCACGCAGACGACGCCCGGTCCAGGCACGGAAGGCGGCGGCATCGCCAATGCCATCGTCGGCAGCCTGATCCTCACCGTTCTCGGCATCGTCGTGGCAACGCCCATCGGTGTGCTGGCCGGCACCTATCTTGCGGAATACGGCAAGACCTCCGTGCTTGCCATGATCATCCGCTTCGTCAACGACATCCTGCTCGCAGCACCCAGCATCCTCATCGGCCTCTTCGTCTACATGCTCATGGTGCAGCCCATGGGCGGCTATTCGGGCTGGGCCGGCGGCGTGGCGCTTGCCATCATCGCCGTTCCCGTGATCGTGCGCTCCACCGAGGACATGCTGCGCCTGGTGCCGGGTTCCTTACGCGAAGCGGGTGCCGCGCTCGGCGCGCCCATGTCTACGGTGATCGTCAAGATCAGTTGGAAGGCCGCCCGCGCAGGCATGGTCACCGGCGTCATTCTGGCGACCGCTCGCATCGCCGGTGAGACCGCGCCGCTGCTGTTCACCGCGCTCAACAATAATTTCTGGTTCAGCCCGACCCTCATGGGCGGCGTCTCGAACCTGCCGGTTACGATCTACCAATTCGCCCTGGCGCCTTATCAGAATTGGCGCGAACTGGCCTGGGCCGGCGCCCTCATCATCACCTTGTCGATCCTGGCGCTGTCAGTCGTCGCGCGCCTGCTCTTGAAGAAGGATAAAGTCCGATGAGCACGATTGCCGTAAACGCAAGCAGCGCCATCGGAAACGCTGCAATCGCCGATACGAGCGCGCCCGTTCGCATCGCCGTGCGCGACCTGAACTTCTACTATGGCGATTTCCGCAGCCTGAAGGACATCGCGCTCGACTTCCACGACCGGCAGGTGACGGCGCTCATCGGCCCGTCCGGATGCGGAAAATCGACGCTGCTGCGCACCTTCAACCGCATCTACAGCCTCTATCCGGAACAGCGCGCCGAAGGCCAAATCCTGCTCGACGGGCAGAACGTGCTTTCGCCCTCCATCGATGTGAACGAGCTGCGCGCCCGTGTCGGCATGGTGTTCCAGAAGCCGACGCCGTTCCCCATGTCGATCTACGACAACATTGCCTTCGGCATTCGCTTGTATGAGAAGCTGCCCAGGGGCGAACTCGACAGCCGCGTCGAGGAAGCTTTGCGCAAGGCGGCGTTGTGGGACGAGGTGAAGGACAAGCTGCGCCAGTCCGGCATGGGCCTGTCCGGCGGCCAGCAGCAGCGCCTATGCATCGCACGCACCATCGCGCAACGCCCCGAGGTGATCCTGCTCGACGAGCCGACCTCGGCGCTCGATCCCATCTCGACCGGCAAGATCGAGGAGCTGATCGAGCAGCTGCGCTCCGAGTTCACCATCGTCATCGTCACCCATAACATGCAGCAGGCCGCGCGCATCTCGCAGTTCACGGCCTTCATGTATCTCGGCGAGCTCATCGAGTTCGGGGACACGACGAAGATGTTCATGAACCCCACCAAGAAACAGACCCAGGACTACATCACGGGCCGCTTCGGCTGATCGAAGCTTCTCAAGGGAGACCTCCGATGGCGGAGCATATCGTCACTTCCTACGACAACGACCTGCAGGCCCTTCGTCGGCGTATCTCCGAGATGGGCGGCATCGCCGAGAAGATGCTCGTCGATGCGATCCAGGCTCTCGTGCGTCACGACACGCCCCTCGCTCAGACGGTGATCGCCGCCGACAAGCGCCTCGACATTCTCCAGCGCGAGGTGGAGGAGAACGCGATCCTCACCATCGCCCGCCGCCAACCGCTGGCCGTGGACCTGCGCGAGACGATCTCGGCGATCCGCGTCTCCGGTGACGTGGAGCGCATTGGCGATCTCGCGAAGAACATCGCCAAGCGCGCGCTCGTCATCGGCAGCGATTTCCAGCCCCAGAAGATCGTGCTCGGCCTTCAGCACATGAGCGACCTCGTTCTCGGTCAGCTCAAGGACGTGCTCGACGCCTATGCCCAGCAGGACACGGTGCGCGCGCTCGACGTGTGGAAGCGGGACGGAGCCATCGACGCGCTCTACACCTCGCTCTTCCGCGAGCTTCTGACCTACATGATGGAAGATCCGCGCAACATCTCCTTTTGCACGCATCTCCTGTTCTGCGCCAAGAACATCGAGCGCATCGGCGACCACACCACCAACATCGCTGAGACCGTGCATTATCTTGTCACCGGTGAGACACTGGCCATCGACCGGCCCAAGAACGACCGTTCCATCGATGCCGCGACCGAGGTGGGAGCCTGAGCATGAGGCCTCGCGTTCTGATCGTCGAGGACGAAGAGCCCTTGACGCTTCTCCTGCGTTACAATCTCGAATCCGAAGGCTATGAGGTGGACAGCGTCGCCCGTGGCGACGAGGCCGAGATCCGCCTGCGCGAACAGGTGCCGGATATCGTGCTCCTCGACTGGATGCTGCCGGGTCTCTCCGGCATCGAGCTGTGCCGCCGCATCCGCGTGCGGCCGGAAACCGAGCGCCTTCCCGTCATCATGCTGACGGCACGAGGTGAGGAGGGCGACCGCATCCGCGGCCTGGCCACCGGGGCGGACGATTATATCGTCAAGCCGTTCTCCGTGCCCGAGCTGCTGGCGCGCGTGCGCGCGCTCCTGCGCCGCACGAAGCCCGCCCATATCGCGACGCTGCTGCGTGCCGGCGACATGGAGCTCGATCGCGAGACCCATCGCGTGCGCCGCGCTGGCAAGGACCTGCATCTGGGGCCCACGGAATTCAAGCTGCTCGAATTTCTCATGCAGAGCCCCGGGCGGGTCTTTTCCCGAGAGCATCTGCTCAATGCGGTCTGGGGACACGACGTCTATATCGATGAACGGACCGTCGACGTGCATGTGGGCCGCCTGCGCAAGGCGATCAACCTGCCGAAGAGCCCGGACCCGATCCGCACCGTGCGAGGGGCGGGCTATTCCTTCGACGAGACCTTCGCCCGCTCGGATCAGACCATGGACGCTGAAGGCTGACAAAGCAAAAGGCCCGCCGAGATCATCGGCGGGCCTTTTGCTTAACGTGCTTTTCGCTTAGGCGCGCGCCAGCTTGCGCTCACGCTTGCGGTCGGCCACCGGCTGGTAGGCGATGCGGGCGTGATGGGTGCAATAGGGCAGGCCCGTGATGGAGCGGGCGCCGCAGAAACGGAATTCCGGCTTCGTGGGATCGCCCATGGGCCAGCGGCACATGGATTCCCGCAGATCCATGATCGTCACGCGCTCGGACATGGGAATGGCCACGTCGTCATCGCCCATATCGACCGGCTCCGGCCGCATGGGCTGAAGCGGGATGGGGGCGATCAACACATTGTTGTGGGCCTGTGGCGCGATGGGGGTAGGGGCGCTGGGCGTGCGGGTGGCCTTACGGACGCGCGGGGTCGCGGAAGCGGCCTTCACGTCCTTCGGGCGGCCCGAGAGGCCGAGGCGATGAACCTTGCCGATAACGGCATTGCGGGTCACGTTGCCGAGCTCGGCGGCAATTTGGCTCGCGCTCATGCCATCGGTCCAGAGCTTCTTGAGAAGCTCGACCCGTTCATCGGTCCAAGTTGCGCCCGCATCTGTCATTTTTAAACTTGCCTCCATCGCCGGCAGCTTCCTCAAAACTCAGAATCCCACTTACCTCGCGGACAGATATTAGTGTCCGACCGCGTTGTGAGGGTCACTCCTGAGGGTGAAAGCCGCCGCACGAAAGTTGTACTCGACTGCCCTGAAGTTACAGGATTGGTGGACTCGGGCGCAAGAGTCCCTGAACACCCCTTGTCGTTTTCCCCAGGGAACTCACCCGCGCATCGTGCGGATACAGAGAGCCAGGTCAGCAAATAGTGGCTCAGTTTCCGCATCTATTGATGTCCTGCTTAAAAAGTAAGCGCCGAATGAGTCCCAAAAATGAATTCCGCCTTTGGATCAGATGCTCTGGCCGAAAAGTCAGAGTGATCAATCGGATCATTTCTCTTGAATTGACAGGGTCTCGCGCCTCGTTAGAATCCCCTCCGTGCCGCCCCGCTTGGGCGGCGCTTTCTTTTTTCGGCCCGGTCGGCCTCTTCGGGTGCGACTTTGGGTCTCTTATATCAGGCGGAGAAGCCCCGTGACATCGCCATTGCTGCCGACCTACGCGCGCGCCGAACTATCCTTCGAGAAGGGGGAGGGCCCCTGGCTCTATGGCCGAGATGGGCAGCGATATCTCGATTTCGGGGCCGGAATTGCCGTGAATGCCTTGGGTCACGCCCATCCGCACCTCGTGAAGGCTCTGACGGAGCAAGCCTCTAAAGTCTGGCATACCTCCAATTTGTTTCAGATTCCGGAGGGTGAGCGCCTGGCGGGGCGGCTGGTGGAGAACACCTTCGCCGATGTGGTGTTTTTCTCCAATTCCGGCGCCGAGGCCAACGAGGCGGCCGTGAAGATGGCTCGCCGCTATCATTATGTGAACGGGAACCCCGAGCGCTTCCGCATCATCACCTTCGAGGGCGCCTTCCATGGCCGGACCCTCGGCACCATCGCGGCTGGCGGTCAGGCCAAGTATCTCGAAGGCTTCGGCCCGAAAGTCGAAGGGTTCGATCAGGTGCCCTTCGACGATCTCGATGCCCTGAAGGCCGCCATTGTTCCTGAGACGGCAGCTCTGCTGATCGAGCCTATCCAGGGCGAGAGCGGCATCCGGACCGCCTCGAACGCATATTTGCGCGAGCTGCGCGCCCTCTGCGACCAGCACGGCCTGCTGCTGATTTTCGACGAAGTGCAGACAGGCGTCGGGCGCACGGGCAAGTTGTTTGCTTATGAATGGACCGGCGTGACGCCGGATATCATGTCGGTGGCCAAGGGCATCGGCGGCGGCTTCCCGCTCGGCGCATGCCTGGCGACGGCCGAAGCCGCGAAGGGCATGACGGTCGGCACCCACGGCACCACCTTCGGCGGCAACCCGCTGGCCATGGCCGTGGGCAACGCGGTGCTCGACGTGATCCTGGAGCCCGGCTTCCTGCAGCATGTGGAGCGCATGGGCCTTCTGTTGAAGCAGCGCATGGCCGAGCTGAAGGATCGCCACCCCTCCGTCATTTCGGAGGTGAGGGGGCTTGGCCTGATGATGGGCCTTCGCACCGTCGTGCCCAATACCGAGTTCATCGCGGCGGCGCGGGGTCACAAGCTCCTCGCCATAGGCGCGGGCGACAATGTGGTCCGCCTTCTGCCGCCCCTTATCATCAACGATGCCGATATCACCGAAGCCTTCAACCGCATGGATGCGGCCTGCGCATCCATTGAAACTGAGCTGAACAAGAAAGCTCAGTCCGGAGCAGCCCAATGAGTACCCGTCACTTCCTTGATCTCAGCGACTTTTCCGGCGCCGAGATCCGCCACATCCTGAAGATCGGTTCGGACATCAAGGCCAAGCGCCGTCAGGGTGAACGCGCGAAGGAGCGTCCGCTCGAGGGCAAGACGCTCGCCATGGTGTTCGACAAGCCGTCCACCCGCACCCGCGTCTCCTTCGATGTGGGCATGCGCGAGCTTGGCGGCGAGACGCTGATGCTCACGGGCAAGGAAATGCAGCTCGGCCGTGGCGAGAGCATCGCCGACACGGCGCGGGTGCTCTCGCGCTACGTGGATGCTATCATGATCCGCACGCTCGATCATGCCATGGTGACCGAGCTTGCTCAGTACGCCTCGATCCCGGTGATCAACGGCCTGACGAAGTCCACCCATCCCTGCCAGATCATGGCGGATGTCATGACTTTCGAGGAGCATAACGGCTCCATCAAGGGCCGTACTGTGGCCTGGGTAGGCGACGCCAACAACGTGCTGGCCTCCTGGGTACATGCCGCGGCGCGCCTGGATTTCAGCCTCAAGATCGCCGCTCCGCCGGAACTTGCTCCCCGTCCGGAGCTTTTGTCCTGGGCAAAGCAGGAGGGAGCGGAGATCTCCGTGACGACCGATGCCTTTGAAGCGGCTGAGGGGGCAGACGCCATCGTGACCGATTGCTGGGTTTCCATGGGCGACGACGATGAGTTCCGCCGTCATAACCTGCTGAAGCCCTATCAGGTCAACAGCCGCCTGATGGGCGTGGCCGCCAAGGATGCCTTATTCATGCATTGCCTTCCCGCGCATCGCGGTGAGGAAGTGACGGACGAGGTCATGGACGGTCCGCAATCGGTGGTTTTCGATGAGGCCGAGAACCGGCTTCATGCACAAAAGGGCATCCTCGCGTGGTGCCTTGGAGCAGCAAACGAATGAGTCCAGCTTCGCTCGACGGACATGACGACGTTATCCTGCCATTCGCGGTCGAGCCTCTCGACGTGCGCGGGCGCGTGGTACGTCTCGGCTCCTCCATCGACACCATCCTTGCCCGTCACGGTTATCCCGACATCGTCGCGCGCGTGATCGGCGAGGCGGCGGCGCTCACCGCCATGCTCGGCGCATCGCTGAAACTGGAAGGCCGTTTCCAGCTTCAGACGAAAACCGATGGCATCATCGACATGGTGGTGGTCGATTTCAACGCGCCGGACAAGCTGCGCGCCACCGCCCGCTTCGACAAGGAGAAGCTCGAGGCTCTCGGTTCTGCAACTCCGAGCACAGGCGGGTTGCTCGGCAACGGCTATCTGGCCATGACTATCGACCAGGGCACGGAGCGCAGCCGCTATCAGGGCGTCGTCGCGCTTGAAGGCCAGGGCTTCGAGGAAGCGGCGCACCAGTATTTCCGCCAGTCCGAGCAGATCCCGACGCAGGTGCGTCTGGCGGTGGCCGAGCAGTTCGAAAACGGCCGCCACACCTATCGCGCCGGCGGCCTGATGATCCAGTTCCTGCCCTCGTCGCCTGAGCGCCTGCGTCAGGCCGATCTCGATCCCGGCGACATCCCGGAAGGACATGCATCGAAGGATCTCTCGACATCATCGGAGGACGATTCCTGGGTCGAGGCTAAGTCTCTGATTGCGACTGTCGAGGACCACGAACTCATCGATCCGGCCGTATCGAGCGAGCGCCTGCTCTACCGGCTCTTCCATGAGCGCGGCGTACGCGTGTTCGAAGGACAGCACGTGCACGAGGAATGCACCTGCTCGCATCAACGCATCATGGGCATGATGCGCCGATTCTCAACCGAGGATCGCCGCGACATGGTGGGCGACAACGGCCGCATCGGCATCACCTGCGAGTTCTGCTCGCGCTTCTACGATCTCGATCCCGCCGATGTGGAAGCCGAGATCGCGAAGTCGGAAGCCCCGCAGGGCTAAAGTGGCCGCTTCATTCACCACATGTCATCACCGGCCTCGTGCCGGTGATCCCGATTGATAAAGCGCCACGCCTTTCGGATCGTCATGGCCGGGACAAGCCCGGCCATGACGAAAGAGGGGTTTTAAAAAGCCTTATGAACTGGCGCAGGTCGCCGCCAAGCGGCGCATGAAGGCCGCGCCTGCTTCAAGCTGGTCAAGCGTGATGTATTCATCCGCCTGATGCGCCTGATCGATCGAGCCCGGTCCGCACACGACGGTCGGAATGCCCGCAGCCTGAAAGTGGCCGGCTTCCGTTCCGAACGGCACCGTCTGCGTGCGGTTCTTGCCCGCGAGACGTAAGGCCAGCGTTTCGGCAAACGAGCCGGGATCGGGTGCGAGGCCCGGCACATGCACATGCAGTTCGGTTTCGATCCTGCCGAAATCGCCGAAGCGATTGAGCCGCTTCAAGGCCACCTCTTCAGCGAACCGTGCGAGCTTGTCCGGGATCTCATGCGGGTCCTGGCTTGGAAGGCCACGAAACTCCCAATCGAACCGGCATGACTTCGAGATGATGTTGCGTGCCGTGCCACCGGAGATCACGCCCACATGCACCGTCGTATAGGGCGGATCGAAGCGCCCTGATGTGTCGCCGCGCTCAATCATCTCGTCACTGACGCGATTGAGTTCGGTGATCAGCTCGGCGGCCGTCATTACCGCGCTCGCGCCGAGATAAGGCTTGGACGAATGCGCCTCCAATCCGTGCACCGTCGTCGTAAAAGTCACGACGCTCTTGTGCGCGTCCACGACTTCCAGCATCGTCGGCTCTCCCACGATAGCCGCAATCGGCAAGGGCAAGTCATGACCGAGCTTGCGGATCGTATCGACGACGCCGAGGCAGGTGGTCTCCTCGTCATAGGAGAGCAGGATATGGATCGGCGTTTTCAGGTTCGCAGCCTGAAACTCAGGGATCAGCGCGAGCGCCAGTGCATCGAACGCCTTCATATCGACCGCGCCGCGCCCATAGGCGCGCCCGTTCTCGACGCGAAGCGTGAACGGGTCCGAGGTCCAGTTCTGGCCGGCCACCGGCACCACATCCGTATGCCCGGAGAGAACCACGCCGCCCTTGTCCTGCGGCCCGATGGTCGCATAGAGCGCCGCCTTGTCGCCGGTGGCATTCGGCACGCGCATGTAAGGCACGTTCCAGCTTTGGAGATAATCCTCGACGAAGGCGATGAGGGGCAGGTTCGATTTCGCGGTTTCCGTATCGAACGAAACCAGCTTCGCCAGCATCTCGAGCGGCGTCAGCCGCTGACCGTTTTGGGACATAAAAACCTCAGTGCAATATGCGCTTTTCGCGCGGCATATCGAGCGAGAAGGCAGGGATCTCGGCGTCGAAAGTCTCGCCGGTGCTGGTTTCCATCACATAGCTTCCCTGCATGGTGCCGCTCGGCGTCGTCAGGGGGCAGCCGCTCGTATAGCTGTAGCTCTCGCCGGGGCCAAGAACCGGCTCCTCGCCCACCACGCCCGCGCCGCGCACTTCCTGCATGCGGCCCTGCTCATCCATGATCCGCCAATAGCGCGAGCGCAGCTGAACCCGCTCCAGGCCCGTGTTGATGATCTCCACCGTATAGGCGAAGAAATAGCGATTGTTTTCCGGCGAGGATTCCTCAGGCATGTAGCGGGGTGTCACCGTCACGCTGATGCCGCGGGTTACGGCCTTGTACATGAGTGGTCCCTTGAAGCCGGTCGTGAAATTCGATCCTGTGGTGGTAAGGCTGCCCGAAGGTTCCGTCAATCGAGGGCAGGGAGAGGTCCGCCCGCTTGGGGCGCTTTCCGCGATGATGCGGATCTTTCCGAGCATGAGCTTTGAAATTCCGGCAAGATCTCTCTGCGCATCGGCCGAGAAGTGTTCCCGGTTTCCAGCACCAGCGATGCGCTGCTCTCAGTATTAAGCATCAGATGAGATCCCAAAAGTGGTTTCCACTTTTGGGTCTGATGCTCTAGAGATACGGTCAGGCTCAAGAACTCGAATGAGGGCCTTCGCCCTCGGAAGACAGACATGGTTGCGTTGAAGGACGGTATCCAATCGGCTGATGCCATCATGCGCCTCGCGGAAGCGGGCGTGATCAAACCGGAGACGCCCTTTGCCTCCGATCAGGTCCAGCCGGCGAGCCTCGACCTGCGGCTGGGCCACCGGGCCTACCGGGTCCGCGCCAGCTTCCTTCCGGGCCGAGGCCATACGGTCCAAGATCGCCTGAACCAGCTGAGCTTTCATGAGATTGACCTCTCCGCCGGCGCGATCCTCGAGACCGGCAGCGTCTACATTGCTGAGATTCAGGAAAGCCTGGCCCTGCCGGACGATCTCTCTGCCGCGGCCAATCCCAAGAGCTCCACGGGCCGCATCGACGTGTTCACCCGCGTCATCACCGACCGGAGCCAGGAATTCGATACCATCGGCGCAGGCTATAACGGCCGGCTCTATGCCGAGATTTCACCCCGCACCTTCCCTGTTCTGGTCCGGACCGGCACCCGCCTCTCCCAGCTTCGTCTCAGGAAAGGAGTGGTGCGCCTGAGCGATGCCGAGCTCCAGGCCCTGCACCAGCGCGAGCGCGTCGTGACCTCGACCGAGCCCTCGATTCAGGACGGCGTGGCCGTCAGCGTGGACTTGGCGGGCTTTGGCCCAGACAATCTCATCGGCTATCGGGCCAAGCGCCATACAGGCTTGGTCGATGTGGACAAGCCCGGCTCCTGCCGGGTCGCGGATTTCTGGGAGCCTCTCTACGCCGATGCCAGCCAGACCCTGATCCTCGATCCGGGCCAGTTCTATATCCTCGCCTCCAAGGAGGCTGTGCATGTACCGCCGGATTATGCCGCCGAGATGGTGCCCTTCGATCCGCTCGTGGGCGAGTTCCGTGTCCATTATGCCGGTTTCTTCGATCCGGGTTTCGGCCATGCCGGCGCAGGAGGGGAGGGGGCCCGCGCAGTCCTTGAGGTCCGCTCCCGCGACGTGCCCTTCATCCTGGAGGACGGCCAGATTGTCGGCCGCCTCGTCTATGAGCGCATGGCGGAGCGTCCGCAGGTGCTCTACGGCTCTGGCGCAGGCTCGAATTATCAGGCTCAAGGCCTGAAGCTCTCCAAGCACTTCCGCTGACCCCCTTGCGGAACGGCCGCCAAGGTCGATATGGTCAGCACGACGCGGGCGTAGTTCAGAGGTAGAACGTCAGCTTCCCAAGCTGAATGTCGTGGGTTCGATTCCCATCGCCCGCTCCATCTATCCCACCCCAAGGCTTTTCCGGGCTCTGCCGTCGAGGCCAACCCGTGGGTGAGGAGGCTTCCCGATGATGTGTAGAAGGCCATGGAAACCGTGAAGGCCCTTTGAACGTCAGGCGCATATGGCCCAATTTCGAAAAGCACTCATGATTAAGGCGGTTGGAACCGCAATCGCAGGCCTGGTGTTCGCGGGGTTCGGGTCTGCGCTGGCGGAGCCTGGTCCTCGGGACAGGCAGTGTATGGTGGGAGAGCGCCGTGTCGACGGCGAATGTCAGCCCATATCGCAAAGCTCGGGCGGCAGGGGAGACCAGGGAAACACGGGCAATCGCGGTGACAGCTCCAGATAACAGGGCAGTCTTTCACTCCGCTTGATCCGTCATCGTCCTGACCAAGAAGACGCCCGCTCTTTAACCTCTCCTTAAGCAAGCATCCCCAGCGCGGTCAAAAAAATATCGCACAGCTCCAAAGGGAGTTGACAAAGCGCCGGCTAATCGACATATCCGCAGCCCCGCCGGATTTTCAGATCCAGGCAGGCTTCATGTCACAGACCTCGGATTGAACGGGCTCCCAGTGGGCACCCTTCACATGCCGGGTCAGATCGGGGTCTCCAAAGTCCTGATCGACGCCACGAGCCGGGCAGTGCCAATCAAAGGTACGTATCCACGGCTCCTCTGACGGAAATTGAAAGACTTCACGTGCCACTAGGCGCTTAGGGTCAAGTAAACGTTGAAATTATTTCATTTCAGCGAACGGTGAAGCTTATCCTGAATACTGAAGCCTTTCGGGTGAAGTTCGAAACTGACGAAAAAACTTCAAAATTGTTGTTGACGTCAGAAACGAGTTTCGGTAGATACCCCTTCATCGACGGCGGCCATTTTGGTGGTTGGCCTGATGGAGACCTCGGGGGTCCTGGCGCTGCAAGGCGAGCGGGATGGCTTGAAGCTCTTTTTCTTGTCCGGGTCGGACGGGATTTGCTCTTTGACAAGTTGAGATGAGGAAGAGAAGCGTAGGCGGCGGTGTCCTTGCGATGACCTTAGGGTCATGGATAAGACAACGACCCGTTCTATGCTTTGGTGAGTACACCGCTTCG